>JBKOZX010000225.1:0-4822 GCA_046726115.1 Actinomycetota bacterium
GTGTGCGAGCGATTCCCGCGCCTCCGGCTGCTGTTTCTCGAGTCGGGCGGCGGCTGGATCCCCACCCAGCTCGAGCGGATGGACGAGCAGGTGAAGGCGTTCCCGCTCGAGAAGCGCTGGCTCAGCCTGCTGCCGAGCGAGTACTTCCGGCGCCAGTGCTGGGCCGGCTTCGAGCCCGAGGAGTGGAACATCGCCGCGTGCGCCGAGTGGCTCGGCGCCGACCGCGTGCTGTGGGCCTCCGACTACCCGCACCCCGAGTTCCACCCCGAGGTCGTCAAGGAGCTGCGCGAGGCGATCGCGGGGCTCGGAGACGACGCGCAGCGCAAGATCCTCGGCGAGAACGCGATCGCGGCGTACAAGCTCCCGTTGTGACGGGCACCCTCGACCTCGCTCGGATGCGGCGCGATCGGCGCCGCAAGCTCGTCGACGCGCTCGATGCCGAAGGCATCGCGGCCACCGTATTGCTCGGCCAGCAGAACATCGCGTACGCGCTCGGCGCACGTGTGCCGGCCGCCGATGCTGCGCGCGCCGCGCACCGGCGGATGATCGCGGTCGTCACCGCCGACGGTGAGGACCCGCACCTGTACACCGCCTTCCCCGAAGGTGTCCCATCCGAGCTACCCGCCGATCACGTGCACCCCGCGCTGCCCGTCGAATGGCCGGAGGGTGCCGGCGCTCTCGTCGGTGTGCTGCCGGAGGGTCGCATCGCGCTCGACGACTACACGATGCCGCTCCACGCTGCGCTCCGAGGCCGCGAGATCGCGGACGCGACCGCGCTGTTGAGCACATGCAAGGTCGTCAAGACGGGCGACGAGCTCGAGTGCATCCGGCGCGCGCAGTCCATCAACGAGGTGGCGTTCGTCGACGTCGAGGCGCTGGTCGCCCCAGGAATCCGCGGGACCGAGCTCTCGGGCCACTTCCTCCGCCGTATCTTCGAGCTCGGGGCGTCGGCGAACACCGTCGACCCGATCTGGCAGGTGATGCCGGCGCGCATCGCCGACGGCCCGTACTCCGTCACCGGGGACGTCGTCTTCCCGACGCCGACCACCGACCGCCCGGTGGCAGCCGGCGACGTGATCTGGGTCGATACGGGCATCGACTACGAGGGGTACGCGTCGGACTTCGGGTGCACGGTCGTCGTGGGCGGGCCGACGGCGCGACACCGCGGGCAGGCGACGCGCTGGCGTGAGATCGTCGATCGGTGCCTCGAGGTGATCAAGCCGGGCGCGACCGGCGGCGACCTCGTACGCGCGGCGTGCGTCGGCGAGGCGCGCCGCCCGTGGCTGCCGCATCTGTACCTCGCCCACGGGATCGGCACGAACAGCGCCGAGATGCCCCTCGTCGGGACGGACCTCGGTCCCGAGTTCGACGACGGCCTGGTGCTCGCACCGGGAATGGTGCTGGTGTTCGAGCCGGTCGTGTGGGACGACGGCGACGCCGGGTTCCGGGCCGAGGACATCGTGGCGGTCACCGACGACGGCTACGAGTACCTGAGCGCGCGGGACGGGGGACCGCGTGGCTGAGGGGCTCGCCCGCACGCTCGACGAGATGGCGCGACGCCATGTCGACGCCCTGGTGCTCGGGCGCGAGTCGAACGCCCGCTTCGTGTCGGGTGCGACGCGCCTGTGGCTCGCGGGGACGCGTCCGTTCGCGCCCGGGTGCGTCGTGGTGCGCGAGACCCGGGCCGTCCACCTTCTGAGTGTGACCGACTTCGGCGTTCCCGCGGACATCCCGCCGGAGCGGCTGTATCCGATCAGCTGGAACCCCGCGACGATGATGGGCGCCCTCGCCGCGATCCCGGGTGTCTCCGGTGCGAGGCGCGTCGGTGTCGACGGCCTCACGCCGTTGTTCGACCAGCTGCTCGGGGCGACCCTCCCGCACGTTGAGCTGGCGGACGGCGAGGAGCTGATGCGCGCGGCGCGGCGGGTGAAGAGCCCCGGCGAGGTCGACCACATCCGAGCCGCGATCGCGGCCGCGATGGATGCGTTGGCTGCGGTCGTCGGCGCCCTCCGTCCCGGGATCCGCGAACGCGAGCTGAAGGGCGTGTTCGAGGAGCGCATGAGCCAGCTGGGGACCACGACGCCCGCGTTCGAAGGTGCGTTCTGCGTCGTCGACGACAGTTCGCCGCCCCGCCGCTTGGCAACCGACCGCGAGATCGCGTCCGGCGATCTCGTCGCCATGAGCGCAGGCGTGCTCCTCGACGGTTGGGAAGGATCGCTCGCGCGCACGTGGCCGTGCGGGGCGCAGCACGTGGCAGACGACGACCGCTGGTCACTCGCGCATGTGCAATGGGCGCAGCTTCTGGACCGGTGCCGCGCCGGCCGCCGGGTGGGCGACGTGCGGGCGGCCCCGGGCGCCGAGGTCCACGGCGTCGGGCTCGGCTACGAGGGTCTCGCAGACGACGCGGTGCTCGAGCCCGGCATGGTCGTCCAGTTCGAGCTCGAGACGGACGGCATCCTCGGCGGCGACACGCTGCTGATCGGCGCCGACCACTCCGAGTTGCTCACGACCTTCCCGTATCCCGCCGTGGGGGAGTAGTCAGCCGCGCTTACGCGAGCCGCTGGGACGGCGCGCCCGACCCGGCGCCTGCCGAGGTACGGCGCTCGTCGCCGGGTACGTGTCGAGCAGCGGGCTGCACCCGACGAGCGCCGGATCGGCCTCGGGTGGTGTCGGGAGCTTCGGCAGCGACGCGTCCGGCGCCGCGAGGTTGAGCGCCCCGGTGAGGTCACCGCAGGTCTCCCGGCGCCACTTCGAGAGGTTCGGCACTTCGACGCCGAAGCGCGCCTCGAGGAATCGCAGCGCCGAGGTGTGATCGAACACCTCGGAGCTCACGAAGCCGCCCCGGCTGAACGGGGAGACGATCAGCGTCGGCACGCGCGGGCCGAGGCCGATGGGCCCGCGGATGCCTTCGGCCGCCTGCGGCAGGGGATCGGCGGTCAGGAACTCACCCGCGGTGCCCGGCGGCGCAAGTGGCGGTGCGACGTGGTCGAAGAATCCGCCGTTCTCATCGAACGTGATGATGAGCAGGGTCTTGGCCCATGCATCGCGCTTCGCCGTGAGCGCGGCGAGCACGCGGCCGACCGAGCTCTCACCGCGCTGCGGCGTGCTCTGCACCGGGTGCTCGAGGATGGCGACCGGCGAGATCAACCACGACACCTGGGGGAGGTTGCCGGCGGCGGCGTCGGCCTCGAAATCGGTGTACGTCGGCTGCAGGCCTTTGGCCTCGAGCGTGGGATTGCCGCGGTACTGCGTGAAGAAGAGGACGGTGTTGTCGCCGTCGGTGAACGTGCTGTCCGGATCGGAGTAGATCTTCCACGACACGCCGTGGCCCTCCAGCTGCTCCGGCATCGTCGTCCAGCTGAACCGGGGCGGGCCGTCGGGCGCGCCGAAGCTGAGGAACGGTCCACCCGCCATACCGTCGGGATCGATCGTCCCGGTCATGGCGTACGAGCGGTTCGGATCGGTCGCGCCGAGGGCGGAGCAGAAATAGCGGTCGCAGACCGTGTAGGACTTCGCCAGCGCGGAGTAGTACGGAATGTCGCGCTCGTCGAAGTAGCCCATCGCCGTCGGCGCGTTCCTGCCGTTCGCCGGCAGGTGCGAGGTGATCCAACCGTCGTTCGCCCCGTCGGCGACACTCTGGTGCTGAGTCCTCCAAGTGTGGTCGGGATCGGTCGTGCACCCCCCGCCCGTGGCCGCGCTGTCGATGTGGAACGGATGCACCTCCCCTCCGCTGCCGTCCGGCTGCGCGAACGATTTTCGATCGCGCCGGTCACCGAAGCCGCGCACACCGCGCAGGGTCCCGAAGTAGTGATCGAACGACCGGTTCTCCTGCATCATGATCACGACGTGCTCGATGTCGGAGAGCTTCGCCGGCTTCGACGGAAGGGCCCATTCGCCCGGCAGGTGGCGCACGATCGGCTCGAGCGCCACTCCGGCACCGAGCGCGGCGCCGGCACCAAGGAACTCGCGACGCGTCAGTGATGGAGCCACGGCATCCCCCCGGTCGCCAGGCGGCGCCGAGCGTATCGAGCGACTCGCGACGGCGCTCGGTCTCCTCGTCGGAAGCGTTCGCGTCCGGTTGGCCGCGCCGATGAACCTGAATACGCTGCGGCGGTTCAGAGGCAAGCACGAGGCGTGACGGGGAGGGCGGCATGGCCGCGGTCGAGGAAGCACAGGGTGCGGGCGGCGAGGGCGCCACGAAGTGGCGCGCCGCGCTAGAGACGACTGGCCTGATCATGCTGGCCGCGGTCGCGTTCAGCGTGGTCGGTGGGATCGTGGACGCGGTCTTCTCGCCGCATACGAGCGGTTGGCGGAAGCTGTCGTTCCTCGGATTCAACGTGGTGAGCATCTGGCACGTCGCGGTGCTCGCGATCGCGGTCGGGCTCGTCCTCGCGCTGCGGATCCCGTTCGCGCCCGACGCCAGCGGAGCCGGGACGGCGCGCCTGGCGCTTCTCGGCGCCGCGATCGTCGGCGCGGTGATCGCGCTCATCGCGCTGCTCGCCGTGATCGGCGTCATCGGGGAGAGCGAGTTCCCTGAGCTGACCGTGCCCGAGAAGATCGGGGAGATCATGCAGTTCCTCGGGGGCGGCGCCGTCGCGGTCGCCGCCGGGCTGCTCGCGTTGCGCGGGTTGCGCTCGCTGCCCGCGCCTGTGCGCCCGGTCCCGCAGTTTGCGCCGGCGGCACCCGCCGCGGCGGCCGCACCCGCAGCGGCGCCGGGCTCGCCGGGCTGGGCGGCCGACCCGTTCGGGCGCCATCAGTGGCGCTACTGGGACGGCACGCGCTGGACCGAGCAGGTCGCAGACGGCTCGACGCAGAGCACCGA
>JBKOZX010000226.1:0-2810 GCA_046726115.1 Actinomycetota bacterium
GCTACGCCCTCCAACACAACGTCGGCGGGCGCGGCTCGGGCGTCTCGGTCGTCAACATCCTCACGACGAACCGGTAGGCCGCCGGATGCTGCGCGTCGAGACCGGCGCCGACCACGTCTGCCGCGTCACGCTCGACCGGCCCGACGCCAAGAACGCGCTCACCGTCGAGATGCGCGATCAGATCGTCGACACGGTGCGGGCGGCGCGGGCCGACCCCGACGTGCGCGCACTGCTGATCACCGGCACCGGCGACGCCTTCTGCGCCGGGATGGACCTGTCGGCGTCGACCGTCGCCCAGGCGGGCCGTGAGGGGTTCGACACCCGCGCCACCGCCGAGGCGCTGCGCGTCGGCGTGCAGGCCTTCATCCGCGAGCTGTGGGAGCTCGACAAACCCACTGTCGCCGCGGTCAACGGCGTGGCCGTCGGCCCGGGCGCCCACCTCGCGCTCGCCTGCGACTTCGTGCTCGTCCACCAGGCCACCCGGTTCCTGTGGTCGTTCCACCGGTGGGGGCTCGTCGTCGACGCCGGCGGCGCGTACCTGCTCCCCCGCCTCGTCGGCCTCCCCCGCGCCAAGGCGATGGTGATGCTGGGTGAGGGATGCACCGGATCGGAGGCTGTGGACCTCGGTCTCGCCTATCGCTGCGTCGAGCCCGACGCGCTCGAGGGCGAGGCGTCCACGCTCGCAGCGCGGCTGGCGGGCGGACCGACGCGCGCGCTCGGCCTGTCGAAGCAGCTCCTGAACGCGAGCTTTGAGACCGACCTCGCCGAAACGCTCGAACGCGAAGCGGCGTACCAATCGCTCGCGACGACGTCGGGCGACCTCGTCGAGGGCATGGCGGCGTTCAAGGAGCGGCGCGACCCGCGGTTCACAGGTCGGTAGACGATGCAGCTCGCGTGGGGGCCCGAGGAGGAAGCGTTCCGCGCCGAGCTCGTCGCGTTCCTGGACGAGCACGTCCCGCCCGAGGCGTCCGGCGGCTTCGACTACGCCGACGCCGGCGAGCGCGAGGACGCCGACCTCATCCCGGCGTGGGCTCGCGAGTGGCAGGCGACGCTGTTCGACAACCGCTGGATGATCCCCGCCTACCCGCCCGAGCTCGGTGGGCGGAACTGCACGCCGGTGCAGACGCTCATCTATCTCGAGGAGATGGCCCGCCGTCGCGTGCCGCGCTCGTTCCACTTCCCCGGCTACGCGATCGTCGCACCGAGCCTGCTCGAGTTCGGCAGCGACGAGCAACGCGAGCTCGTCCCCGCCGCGATCCGCGGCGACGCCATCTGGTGCATCGGCATGAGCGAGCCCAACGCGGGCTCTGACCTCGCGGGCCTGTCGACGCGCGCGGAGGTCCACGACGACCACTTCGTCGTGAACGGCCAAAAGGTGTGGACGAGCTACGCCATGGTCGCCCAGAAGTGCTTCTGCTACGTGCGGACCGACCCCGACGTCCCGAAGCACAAGGGCATCAGCCTGCTCATCATCGATATGGACACGCCGGGCATCGAGATCCGACCCCTGCGCCACATCAGCGGAGCCGCGAACTTCGCCGAGGTCTTCTTCACCGACGTGGTCGTTCCGCGCGAGAACCTCGTCGGCACCCTCAACGACGGCTGGCGCATCACGCAGGGCTCGCTGGCGCACGAGCGCGCCGGCCTGTGGGTCGAGGGCGTGTCGCGGCTGGAGACCACGATCCAGGGCCTCGTCGGTCTCGCGCAGCGCCGCGGCCTGAGCGCCGATCCGCTCGTCCGGCGTCGCCTCGCCGAGCTGTCCGAGCGCGCCGCCAGCCTGCGCGCCCTCGGCTACAAGGGCTTCGCCAGCTTCGCCCAGGGCAGCTCCGCACCCGAGCACTCGTTCATGAAGATGGCGACGTCCGAGCTGGGCAAACAGTGCTTCGAGTACGGGATGGAGCTCCAGGCCGCCTACGGCGCGGTCATGGACGACGACCGGGGCGAGGAGCAGGGCCGCTGGGTGATGGGGTTCTTCATGAGCTTCGCCAACACGATCGCCGGGGGCTCGTCCGAGATCCAGCGCAACATCATCGCCCAGCGCGTGCTCGGGCTCCCGAGGGCGAGGTAGCCGTGGACTTCACGCTCTCCGCCGACCAGGAGCTGCTGCGCGACACCGCACGCCAGCTCCTGCAGCGCGAATGCCCGACGGCCCTGCTGCGCGCCCACATCGACGATCCCTCGGCCGCGGACCCGCTCTGGCGGCACCTCCGCGAGTTCACCGCGCTCGGCGAGGGCCCGCTCACCGACCTGTGTCTGTTCGTCGAGGAGATGGGCTACGTGGCAGCGCCGGGCCCGTTCTTCTCGACCGTGGCTATGTTCGCGCCGTTGCTCGGCGCGCTCGGCCACGACCTCGTTGCCTCCGTGCTGGCCGGCGAGGTCACCGGCACCGTCGCGGTCGCCGGCGCCGACGGCACGTGGCAGCCGAACGACGAACCGGTCTAGACGTTCGTCCCGGAGGCCGACCGTGTCGACTGGGTCGCGGTCGTGTCGTCAGGCCCGGTCGTAACGCTCGCGCAGTCACCGCCGACGCGCCGCGTGGGGACCGTCGACTTCTCGCGCCGGGTGTTCGAGGTCGATGCGAGCTCGGAATCGTCGACCGCGCCGGTGCAGCCCCTCGACGCCGAGGCGCTGGAGACCGTGGTCGAGCGGGCAACGGTCGCGTTGTCGGCCGAGATGGTCGGCACCGCCCGGCGGCTGTTCGACATGACCCTCGCCTACGCCAAGGAACGGGTGCAGTTCGACGTGCCGATCGGCTCGTTCCAAGCCATCCAGTTCACGCTCGCCGACATGGCGCTCGACGCCAAGGATGC
>JBKOZX010000227.1:0-2558 GCA_046726115.1 Actinomycetota bacterium
GCCCTTGGTCGAGGTGATGCGCTCCTGCAGCTCGCCCATCTCGTCGGCCAGCGTGGGCTGGTAGCCCACCGCCGAGGGCATGCGGCCGAGCAGCGTCGACACCTCGGAGCCCGCCTGCACGAAGCGGAAGATGTTGTCGACGAAGAGCAGCACGTCCTGGTTCTTGACGTCGCGGAAGTACTCGGCGACCGTCAGCGCCGCCAGCCCAACGCGCAGGCGCACGCCGGGCGGCTCGTCCATCTGGCCGAAGATCAGGGCGGCCTTGTCGATGACGCCCGACTCCTGCATCTCGAGCCAGAGGTCCGTACCTTCGCGCGTGCGCTCCCCCACGCCTGCGAACACCGACACGCCACCGTGCTGCGTGGCGACACGGTTGATCATCTCCAGGATGATGATCGTCTTGCCCACGCCGGCGCCGCCGAACATGCCGATCTTGCCGCCGCGGACGTACGGCTCGAGCAGGTCGATGACCTTGATGCCGGTCTCGAACATCTCGCTGCGCGGCTCGAGCTCGCGGAACGGGGGCGGCTCGCGGTGGATGTCCCAGTGGTCGTCGATGCCGGTGAGCTGATCGGTCGAGACGTCGAGCGGCTCGCCGAGAACGTTGATCACGTGGCCGAGGACGCCGTCGCCCACCGGCATCTGGAGACCGTGCCCCAGGTTGCGCACCTTCGTGCCGCGGCGGAGACCGTCCGTCGGCTTCATGCAGATCGCCCGGACCCGGCTGTCGCCGATCTGTTGGGCGACCTCGGCCACGATGCGGACGGCGTCACCCTCGAGGTCGATCTCCATCTCGATGGCGGTGTTGATCTCGGGCAGGGCGTCGGGCGGGAACTCGACGTCGACGACCGGGCCGGCGATGGCGACGACTCGCCCGTCCTTCAGCTCGGTCTCGGTCCGTTCTTCGGCCAGCGTCATTGCGACTGCTCCTCGTTGTGACTACTTCCTCTGTGCTTTTCTTCGCCGTTACTCGGCATACGCGCGGACCCTGAGGTCCTCTCCGAAGGGCTCTTCCCCGCCGTGCTGTCCGAGCTGGCGAAGGGCTTCGGCGCCCCCCACGATCTCGGTGATCTCCGTCGTGATGGCGTCCTGCCGGGCCCGGTTCATGACCCGCGTGAGGTTCACGGTGAGCTCGTCGGCGTTGTCGCTCGCCGCCTTCATCGCCCGTTGCCGCGCCGCGTGCTCGGACGCGGCCGCGTTCAGCAGCGCCGCGTAAATCCGCGCTTCGACGTAGCGGGGCAGGAGCCGTTCGAGGATCTCCTCGGGGCCGGGCTCGAACTCGTAGCCCGCCCGCGCTCCCGCGGCCTCGTGGCGACCTTCGTCCTCGTCGCGGACGATCTCACGCTCGAGCGGCATGAGCGGGCGGACGACGACCTCCTGGCTCCCGACGCTGATGAAGCGCGTGTAGATGACCTGGACCATGTCGAGGCGACCGTCGAGGAACGGCTCGCTCACGCTCTCTGCGATGACACGGGCGTCCTCGTAGGACGGCTGGTCGCTGAACCCGGTGAACGACGCCTCCACCGGAAGATCCCGGTACCGGAAGTAGCTCTCCCCCTTGCGACCGACGACGTAGACCGACGAGTCGCGTCCCAGCTCCCGGTGCTCCTCGATCTCGCCTTCGGCGGCGCGCAGCACAGAGGAGTTGTAGGCGCCGCACAGCCCGCGATCGGCCGTGACGACGATGTGGCCGACGCGGCGGATCTCCGGCCGCGGCACGAGCAGCGGGCTGTCGATGCTGCCGCCGGCGTCGGCGAGGTCGTGCACCACCTCGGTGATCTGATCGCTGTACGGGATGGCGGCCTCGACCCGGGCTTGGGCCCGTACGATGCGGCTGGCGGCGATGAGCTCCATCGCGCGCGTGATCTTCTTGGTCGACTGCACGCTCCGGATGCGTCTGCGGAGGATCCGCTCCTGGCCGCCGGCCATGTCGCGTTACTCCGTCGCCAGTGTCTTGTCGGACTCGGGCTCGCCCAAAGCCTCGCCTTCGAGAGCCTCGATCGTGGTGTCGGCGCCGCCCGAGGGCTCGAACATCAACTTGAAGTCGTTGACCGCCTGCTTGAGCACGGCCTCGTCCGGGAGCTGGCCCGTGTCGCGGATCGAGGCCAGCACGTCGGCGTGCCGGGTGCGGAAGTAGTCGTGCACTTCGCTCTCGAATCGCTTGACGTCCTCGACGGGGAGGTCGTCGAGCGCGCCCGACGTGCCGACGAAGATCGAGATCACCTGCAGCTCGACCGGTAGCGGCGCGTTCAGCGGCTGCTTCAGCAACTCGGTCAGGCGGTAGCCGCGGTCGAGTTGCGCCTGCGAGACGCGGTCGAGCTCGGACCCGAACGTCGCGAACGCCTCGAGGTCACGGAACTGCGCGAGGTCGATCTTGAGCGTCCCGGCCACCGACTTCATCGCCTTGATCTGCGCGTCGCCGCCCACCCGGGACACCGAGATGCCGACGTCGATGGCGGGCCGCACGCCCGCCTTGAACAGGTCGTCGATGAGGTAGATCTGGCCGTCGGTGATCGAGATGACGTTGGTCGGGATGTACGCGGAGATGTCTGTCTCTT
>JBKOZX010000228.1:0-2754 GCA_046726115.1 Actinomycetota bacterium
GTCCGAGGCGGACGGCCCGGGGCTCACGGTCGTCCTTCGAGGTAGCGCAAGACCGATCGCGCCGCCAGCGAACCTTGCCCCAGGGCGGCCGCGACACGTGGATACGCGCCCGAGACGACGTCACCCACGGCGAAGACCCCAGCCAGCGAAGTGCGTAGCTCCCGATCGACGACCACCGCTCCCGACCGATCGAGCTCGAGCTGCCCCTCGAACAGCTGCGTGTTCGGTGCGCGCGCGATCTTGACGACCAACCCCTGCACCGCGACCTCTTGCCGTTCGCCGGTCGACGGTCGCACGAGGACGATGTTCTCGAGCCGCTCCGGGCCCTGCGCGGCTTCGAGCTCCCAGCCGGGAAGAACCTCGATCCGAGGTTGGTCATGAAGCTGGCGAAGGATGTCCTGCCGTGCGGTGAGATGCGGCGAACGGTGGATCAGCTTGACGGCCGAGCCTCTCCGCGCAAGCTCGAGTGCATCCAGGGTCGCGCTGTCACCACCGCCGATGACCGCCACGTCACGCCCGGCAAAGCTGAGCAAATGTGGCTCGAGCTGGTACGTGATGTCTCCGCCGAATGCACCGTCGGGAGCGGCCTCGAGATACTGCTTTCTCGTGCCGGTGGCGACGACCAAGGCCCGGCCGGACAATCGCCCGCCGTTCACTTCGATCGCACGAGCTCCCAGATCTGCCGTGGTCACCGGATGCGAGAGCCGTACCCGGTCGCCGAGGATCTCGGACGACTCCAGGAGTGCTCGTTGGACTGCGAGACCGTCTTCGAAACGTCCGGCTGCCACGTTGCGGACGGAGTGAAGAATCTCGGGCAGCTGACCACCCAGACTGGCACTCGCCTCAACCAGGATCGTGTCGAGCTGGATGTCGAAACATTCCAGCGCGCAGTTCACCCCGGCCGTGCCACCGCCGACGATGACGACGTCGTGATGCTCTTCGCTGGTCATCCCGGTCAGCGTACGGTCACCCGTGTCGGGCGGCTTCGAACGGCGGTCCGAGGAACAGGATCAGACGGTGCACCCCGAGCGCGGACAGTTCGGCGCGCGTAGGCGAGTCGACATCGAACCATGTCTCGTCAAACGCGGAGTAGACGGTCACGAGAAAGGGTTCGGGGTCCCGGCCGGCGTCCACGCAGGCGTTGCGCGCGATCGCAACCAGCTCTCCCAGATGCGGGTGCAAGGCGGGAGCATTGATTCCGTCGCCCACTCGCCCGGCGACCTCGGCCATCTTCGGGCCGAAGGCGGCGATCACGACGGGTGGCGCGGGATCGGGCCGCAGGAAGCCCGGCGCATTCCAAAGGCGCCGCAGTTCGTCCACACACGTCTCCACCTGCGCCCGGCGCACGGCATCGGCAGGGACGGTACGTCCGATCGCCTCTTGCTCTCGCCGAAATGGCGCGCCTGCGCCGCCGCCCGCGCCGAGCCCCAACAGGAGACGTCCCCCTGAGATGTCCTGGAGGGTCGCCGCCATCGTTGCCAGCACACCCGGATGGCGGTTCGCGACGTTCAACACCAGCGGACCGACCATGACGTCGGGTGTCGAGACGGCGATCGCGGTCAATGTGGTCCAGCACTCGAGCACTTGCGACGCGCCGAACACGCGCCCGTCGAGATGATCCGGTATCCAAATGCCCGCGAACCCGGCGTCCACGGCCGCGCGGACCGCGTCACGTACCTCGGACCAGGGTGCGTCGAACGGGTCGAGGCGGAGATCAACCTGCACCAGGCTCAACTCTCGGAGATCGGGTGCCCGGCTTGAATGTCGCCGATCTCTTGCATGCCGAGCTGCCGTGTGCCGGATCGCTCGCATTGTCCTCCATCTGGAGCGAGCACGAATGCGACGTGGTCGCCGGTGTCGACGCGCTCTGTGATCGACCCGGCAAACCAGTCGCAGCGCACGAGCACGGGACAGCCGCCGGGGCCCGAACGCCATGCAATGTCCTTGAACTTGTCGACGTCGTCGCCGGTCTGGGCTCCGAAGAGATGCGCCAGGTCCTGATCACCCTGGCGGAGAACGTGGACCACGAGGGTCGTCGCCGAGAGGGCGATGCGGTACGTCCGATTCTGCTTCGACAGCCAGACCCCGAAGCGCGGGGGCTTGATGCTGCACTGCGATGCAAAACCGACCAAGCAGCCGTCGCGCTCGGCTCCCGCTGTCGTCGTCACGACATACGCCGGGCTGTCCAGGTCAGCGACGATTGCCTCGAAGGCTTGTGCTTCAGCGCTCACTCGCCCATCCCTCCGCGTTTCGGTCTGTCGCCGGGAGCCGTCGCCGTCAGACCGTGGACCTCGCGCACCAGGTCAAGCACCTCGCCCACCTTGCGATCGACCTCGCCGATGATCGACTTCGCCTCGTCGTCGGTCCTGGCGTCGTGCATCGCGAGCTCGCTTGAAATCGAGTCGGCGCGCTTCGCCGCGATCAACAGTGCGGCGGCCTGCACGCCCGCGAGCATGGACAGGAACAGGTTCAGGAGAATGTACGGATAGGGATCGAACTCGTTGCCGTGCGCGACACGTGAGATATAGAGAGTGTTGGCCGCCGCCCAGAGAAGCAACACGAGGAAGAACGAACCAACGAACGTCCACGACCCCATTCCCTTACGCATCGCGTCGGCGGCTCGCTCACCAAACGTCAACTCGCTGCCGCTGCGGACGCCGGGATGCTCGTGCCAATTTGTCTGGAACCCTTTGCGTGGCATGTGAGGCCGCCTTTCTGGTCAGGAACGGAACTCCGCAACGGTTCGGTCAGACG
>JBKOZX010000229.1:0-3078 GCA_046726115.1 Actinomycetota bacterium
TCGCGTGGTTGAGGAGCCGGCCTCCCGCGGGAAGGAGCTCGTGGCAACGCTCGAAGTACACGGCGAGCTGCCGCAAGCCGACGTGCTCGAACATGCCGATCGAGCTGATGGCGTCGTACGGGCCGTCCTCGACGTCGCGGTAGTCCTGGAGCCGCACCTCGACCTTGCTCGCCAGGCCCGCCTCCGCGGCCCGCTTCTCCGCCAGCTCGGCTTGCCGTTTCGACACGGTGACGCCGACCGCCTGGACGCCGTGATGCTCGGCAGCGTGCAGCAGCATCCCGCCCCAGCCGCACCCGATGTCGAGCAGGCGCATGCCGGGCTCGAGGCCGAGCTTGCGGCAGACGAGCTCGTGCTTGTTGGCCTGCGCCTCCTCGAGCGTGATGCCGGGATCGGTCCACACCGCGCACGAGTACGTCATGGACGGGCCGAGCACGTGCCGGTAAAAATCGTTCGAGACGTCGTAGTGGTGCGCGATCGCGGCTGCGTCGCGTTCCTTGCTGTGGCGACGGCCGTGCAGCCGGGCTTCTTCGGGCGGCGCGGGCACGGGCTTGAGCGCGCCCACACCCACGAGCCGCAGCGCGGCCATCCACTGCGCGGGACGGAGCTTCACGTCGGGCAGGCGGTCGCGTAGCTCGAGCGCGGCGAAGATGTCGCCCTCGAGGTCGAGGTCACCCGCCACGTATGCACGCCCGAAGCCGAGCTCGCCCGGCGCCTGGACGATGCGGCGCAGCGCGAGGGGCGAGCGGATCACCAGCGTGGCGGGGGCATCAGCGGGACCGAGCCGGCTGCCGTCGTAGGCCTCGATTGCGATGGGCAGGTCGGAGCCGAGAAGCTGCTCGAGCAGATCGGCGAGTTGCTGTGTCATGCGTCCCAGTGTTGTCCTGACCACGTCAGAAGTCGACCGCGCTGAGGTCGGGAATCCAGCGGGCGGCGCGGCGGCTCGCCTCGCGCCAGCGGTCGCGGTCGAGCTTGCGGCGAGGCTGGACGCGTGCCCGCGGCGCCCATGTCGCGGCGAGCTCTCCCTCGTTCCGCCAGGTGCCGACGGCAAGCCCGGCAAGGAACGCCGCGCCGAGCGTGGTCGCCTCGAGCACCGGCGACACCTCGACGACGCGCTGGCCGGCGTCGGCGAGCGCCTGCACGAACGTTGGGTTCGCGCTCATGCCGCCGTCAATGCGCAGGCGGGGGATGGCGACGCCCGAGTCGCCCTCGGCTGCCTCGAGCAGGTCGGCGCCCCGGTGCGCGATGCCCTCGAGCACCGCTCGCACGATCTCGGGCCGGCCCGAGCCGCGCGTGAGGCCGAGCAGCGTGCCGCGCGCGCCGTAGTCCCACGACGGTGTCCCGATGCCGAGTAACGCCGGCACATACCAAACGTCGCCGGTATCGTCGCACTGCGACGCGACGTCGTGGCTCTCGGCGGCGCTGGCGATGACACCGAGGTCGTCGCGCAGCCACTCGATGTTCGTGCCCGCGGCCAGCATGATCGCCTCGACGCCCCACGTGTCGACGCCGCCGACGCGGCGGCACACGATCGGGACGGTACCGGCGGGCCCGCGGGACTCGAACTCGGGCCGGCGCGCGCCGAGCACGAGGTCGAGCATCCCGCCGGTGCCGAACGTGATCTTGGCGTCGCCGCAATGGAGGCCGCCCATGCCGAGCAGCGACGCCTGCTGATCGCCGGCGATCCCGGCTATCGGCGGCGCGCCGGGCAAAGCGGTCGCCTCACCGACCACGCCCGACGAGTCGACGATGCGCGGCAACATCGCCGCCGGCACGCGCAGCGCGTCGAGCGCTTCCTCGGACCAGGCCGCGGCGTCGGCGGTCAACATCCCGGTGACGGCGGCGTTGCTCGCGTCGGTGACGTGCAGCGCGCCCTCGGACAGCGTCCAGGCCACCCAGCTGTCGACCGTGCCGAAGCACAGGTCGCGCCCGCGTTCGGGGTCGATCTCCTCGAGCAGCCACTCGAGCTTCGTCGCCGACGCGTTCGGCGCCAAGCGGAGCTCTTGGCCGCGCAGCTCGAGGCAGCGACCGACCGTCCGCAGGTCCTGCCAGCCGAGCCCCGGCCCGACGGGCTCTCCGGTGGCGCGGTCCCACACGACCGTCGAGCACCGCTGGTTCGCGATCCCGACCGCGTCGACCGGGCCCGCGGCCGCCAGCGCGGCCCCGGCGGCGTCGAGCGCGGTCGACGCCAGTCGCGCCGGGTCGAACTCGACTAGTCCCGGCGCCGGTGACGACGGGAGCAGCGGCCGGGTCTCCTCGTGCTCGACGCGCGCGTCGCCACCGACGATCGCCGCCCGCACCGACGACGTCCCCACGTCGACGACGAGGATGCTCACGATTCCCCGATGCGTGCCTGAAGCAACATATTGATGCCCGGGGGACGCATCACGGCCAGGGCACCTCGCCGAACGGGTCGGGGAGGCCGAGCTTGCCGGGGTTGAGGATCCCGTGGGGGTCGAGGGCGGCCTTGACCGCCGCCAGCACGTCGAACGCCTCGCCCAGGGCTTCCCGCACGAACCGGGCCCGATTCAAGCCCACGCCGTGGTGGTGGCTGAGGGCGCCGCCGGCGGCGAGCACGGCCCGGGTCCCGGCGTCCCACGCCGCTCGGTAGTAGGCCTCCC
This sequence comes from Actinomycetota bacterium, assembly GCA_046726115.1. Classification (GTDB taxonomy): domain Bacteria; phylum Actinomycetota; class Acidimicrobiia; order IMCC26256; family JACDBD01; genus JALZAA01. The sequence goes on from JBKOZX010000229.1 coordinate 2,619, forward strand.
GGCCGTCGGGCTCGACTTGTCCCGCGAACGTGAAATAGAGACAGGCCCCGTCGGGGTAGGAGTGAGACAGGTGCGCCGAGGCCGCCAGGGTTCCGCCTACCGCCTGGATCGCCTGTGTGGCCTCGGCGTACATCTTCGACAGGCCCCGCCAGCGCGCGGCGACCTCCATCGTGTCCACCACGTAGCCGCGTGAGATCAGCGCCTCGAGGGCGCTGACGTCGTTGCGATGCTCCATCCACCGGCCCACGAGCTCCTCGTCGAGGAGCTCGGCGCCGGCGTCGAGGCACTCCTCGAGCACGACGTCCATCACGTGCTCGACAAGCTCGTGATCGCCCTCGTCGAGGACGAGCAACACGTGGCGGCCGCCGCTCTGGAAGCTGCGGTCGGCCTCGGTCGCGTCGTAGAGCCTCAGGACGGCCGGAGTGGCGCCCCGATGCAGGGAACTGCGGCACGCCTCGAC
>JBKOZX010000230.1:0-7031 GCA_046726115.1 Actinomycetota bacterium
TACCGAGGCTGGCGCGTGGTGGGTGAGCCGGGGAATTGGGATCTCGTCCCGCCGGACGACCCCGACCCGCCGTGACGGCGTGCAGGCGGTTCAGCTGATGACGCCGGCGGCGCGGAGCTCGGCGAGCTCGCCGTCGGAGAGGCCGAGCTCCTTGTGGAGGACCTCGTCGGTGTGCTCGCCGACCCAGGGGACGCGCGTCTCGGGCCCGTCGGCCATCTTCGACAGCTTCACGGGGTTTCCGGGGACGAGCACTGGCTCGGCGACGTCGTCGGTGCGCGGGACCTCGACGAGCATGTTGCGGGCGGCGACGTGAGGATCGGCGATGACGTCGGGCGCAGTGTTGCACGGGCCGGCGGCGACGCCGGCGCGGCTGAGCTCGTGACAGGCGTCGAGCTTCGTCTTCTTCGACGCCCACTCCTCTACCGCGGGGCGGATCACCTCCTCGAGGTGCTCGCGCCAGCCGTGGCGCGTCGCGAAGCGCGGGTCCTCGAGCCACTCGGGGTGGCCGACGAGCTGGGCGAGGCGTTCGAACTGGTGCTCGCGGCCGACCTGCATGATGAACCAGCCGTCGGAGGCGCGGAAGCCGTCCATGATGAGGAGCGGTCCGGGGCCGCCCGGTCGGTGTCCCATCGACCAGAAGTTTGTGACGAGGTCGGTCATCGAGACCATGGCGTCGAACATGGAGACGTCGACGTACTGGCCCTCGCCGGTGTGGTCGCGATGGCGGAGCGCGGCCAGGACGCCGATCACGCCGAACATCGACGTGCCGATGTCGCCGAGCGCGCCCGCAGGCGCGGGGATCGGCGGCTGGTCGTCCGGGCGCTTGTACTCGTAGATGCCCGACATCGCCTCGACGATCGGCGCGTAGGCAGGCCAGTCGTACGGCGTCGAGACCGTATTGCCGAAGCCCGAGATCGACAGGTAGATGATCCGCGGGTCGATCGTGGCGACGTCTTCGTAGCCGAGGCCGAGGCGGGCCATGGCGCCGGCCTTGAAGTTCTCAGCGACGACGTCGAAGTGCGGGACGAGGGCGAGGAACAGCTCACGGCCGCGGTCGCTCTTCAGGTCGAGGCCGACGCTGCGCTTGTTGAGGTTGTTGCGCAGGAACGTCGCGCCGACGCGCCGGCCCTGGGGATCGTCCATCGCCGGCAGGGCGCCGCGGCCGGACTCGCCGTCGACCGGGTGCTCGACCTTCACGACCTCGGCGCCGAGCCGGGCCAGCAGCTGCGTGCCGAACGGCAGCGCCTGCATCTGCTCGGCCGCCAGCACCCGCACGCCGTCGAGCGGCTTGCCGTAGCGCTGGGCGTCCGCGTTCCCGACGTCACCGAGCCTCAATTTCTCTCCTGTCGCCGTCGCAAGCTCCAGCTTCGCGGCGACGGTCACCAAAGCCGCCGTCGCTGCGGATCACTCTAGGGGTCCGCCTACAATCCGATTCGATGCGAGGAGTGATCAGCGCCGGCGGGTACGTCCCGTACCGGCGCCTCGACCGGTCCGAGATCTCGGCGTTCTTCGGCAGCGGCGGCGGGCGCGGCACGCGCTCGGTCGCCGGCTACGACGAGGACACCACGACCATGGGTGTCGAGGCGGCCCGGCTCGCGCTGCGGAGCGCGCCGGCGGGCACCGAGCCGCGAGCGCTGTGGTTCGCGACCGCCAACCCGTCGTACCTCGAGAAGACCAACGCGACGACCATCCACGCCGCGCTCCGACTCGACCAGAGCGCGCCGGCGATCGACACAGGGGGCGCCGTCCGCTCGGGTATGGGATCGCTGCGGGCCGCGCTCGAGGGCACCGGGCCCACGCTCGTCGTGGCCGCCGACATGCGGGGCGGGCTCCCGACGAGCGCAGACGAAGCCGCCGGCGGCGACGGCGCTGCGGCGCTGCTCGTCGGCGACGGCGACGCCGGGCCCGTCATCGCCGAGCTCGTCGGCGCGGCGTCGGCCACCGAGGAGTTCGTCGACCGGTGGCGTACGCCCGGCGACCCCAACGTCAAGCAGTGGGAAGAGCGCTTCGGCGAGACCAAGTACGTGCCGCTGGGCGAGCAGGCGTGGAACGCGGCGCTCAAGGCGGCCGAGCTCTCGCCCGAACAGGTCGACCGCGTCATCCTCACCGGGCACGCACGCGCCGTCCGCTCGCTCGCCCGCCGCCTCGGCACCGCGCCGGAAGCCGCCGTCGACGACCTCGCCGCCACCGTCGGCAACACCGCCACCGCGCACGCGGGCCTGCTGCTCGCCGGCGCGCTCGAGACGGAGGAGCCCGGTCAGGTGATCGCGGTCGTCTCGCTCGTCGACGGCGCCGACGTCCTCGTGTTCCGAACGACTGACGCGATCACGTCGTACACGCCTGCGCGACCGGTGGCCGCGCAGGTCGCGAACGGCGGACCACTCCCCTACGGCCGCTTCCTGTCCTGGCGTCGCGTCGTCACTCTCGACCCGCCGCGGCGGCCGGAGCCCGACCGCATCTCGGCCGCCGTCGCCGGTCGCACCGCCGACTGGAAATACGCGTTCGTCGGATCGCGGGACCAGTCGAGCGGCGCGCTGCACCTCCCGCCGACGCGGGTCTCGCGCGAAGGCGGCGCCATAGACGAGATGGACCGGGCGCCGATGAGCGACGTACCCGGCACGATCGCGACGTTCACGATCGACCGCATCGCCTACTCGCCGAGCCCGCCGATCGTGTTCGCCGTCGTCGACTTCGACGAAGGCGGCCGTCTCCCGATCGAGCTCACCGACGTCGAGGCCGACGACCTCACGATCGGCGATCGGGTCGAGATGACCTTCCGCCGCCTGTTCTCCGCCGACGGCATCCACAACTACTTTTGGAAGGCAAGACCCATCCGTACTTGACCGAGCGACCGACCCGACCCGCAGGGAACAGAAAGAGGAAGGGAAACACGCATGTCATCGCACGGGATCAAGGATCAGGTTGCGATCGTCGGGATGGGCTGCACCCGCTTCGGCGAGCACTGGGACAAGGGCGCCGACGACCTGCTCGTCGACGCCTCCGAAGAGGCGTTCGCCTCGGCCGGGGTGACCAAGGACGACGTCGACGCGTACTGGCTCGGCACCGCGATGTCGGGGATGTCGGGCATGGCGCTGGCGCGTCCCCTCCAGCTCCAGAACAAGCCCGTCAGCAGGGTCGAGAACTTCTGCGCCACCGGGTCCGAGGCGTTGCGTGGCGCCGCGTACGCGGTGGCCAGCGGCGCCTACGACAGCGCGATGGCGATCGGCGTCGAGAAGGTGAAGGACAGCGGCTACCAGGGCCTCGTCGGCGCGGGCAAGACGCCCACCGACGGCACCAACCGCACCCTCACCGCCGCGGCGATGTTCGCGATGTGCGTCCCCGCGTACGCCAAGAAGTACGGCGTCGACGAGGAGGAGATGCGCGAGGTTCTCGCCCACATCTCGTCGAAGAACCACTACAACGGCGCCCGCAACCCGCGTGCGCAGTTCCGCCGTGAGGTGAGCACCGAGACGATCTGCGCCTCGCCGCTCATGGCCGGTGACCTCCGGGTGTACGACTGCTCCGGGGTCGCCGATGGGAGCGCAGCTGCCGTCGTCGTGCTGGCCGAGGACGCGCACAAGTACACCGAGTCGCCGCTGTACATCAAGGCGCTGTCGTTCGTGGCCGGCAACTGCAGCGGCAACGCCGATCCCGACTACGACTACACGTGGTTCCCCGAGATCGAGGCGGCCGCCGCCGACGCGTACGCCCAAGCGGGCGTGAGCGACCCGCGCCGCGAGGTCGCGATGGCCGAGGTGCACGACTGCTTCACGCCGGCCGAGCTGCTCATCATGGAGGACCTCGGCTTCGCCGAGCGCGGCACGGCGTGGAAAGAGGTCCTCGCCGGGACGTTCGACCTGCACGGCGAGCTGCCGGTGAACCCCGACGGCGGGCTCAAGAGCTTCGGCCACCCCGTCGGCGCGTCAGGGCTGCGCATGATGTTCGAAGCGTGGCTCCAGCTGCGCCACCAGGCGCCCGAAGAGCGCCAGATCACCACCGATCGCACGCTGGGCCTCACCCACAACCTCGGCGGCTACCCGGGCGAGATGGTCTCGTTCGTCGGGCTGGTGAGCCCCGAGCTCGGGTAGGTACTCGGCGATGACGGACCGCGGGCCCGACGAGCACGAACCGGACGAGCGCGAGCCCGACGAGCACGAGCCCGACGGGCACGAGCACCTGAGCGACGCCGAGGCCGAGGAGCTCGAAGAAGAGGCCGCCGAGCGCAACCCCGACCGTCAGACGCGCCGCGAGGCTCTCGAGCTCGACCTCATGGAGGAACACCGCTCCGAAGAGGGCGAGGACGTCGGCGACGAGATCGACTGACGGAAATCGAGCGACGCGGCTCAGGCGCGCGGGAGCGGGTGCTGCTCGAGGAAGGTCAGCACCGTGCGCAGGAAGTCGTCCGTGCGTTCGAAGACCAGGCCGTGACTGGCACCGACCCCGGTCATCAGCTCGAACGTGGCGCCGGGAATGCGGTCGGCGACGGCGCGTCCGTGGCGCGGTGGCGTGAGGATGTCGTGCTCGCCGGTCAGCACGAGCGTGGGCGCGGTGATGGCCGCGATCCTGTCGAGGCTGTCGAAGCCGAGGTCGGCGTCCCACTGCTCGGCGACGGTCGCGATCTGCTCGGGCGTCGCCGGCGCGAGCGGCGCCGTCCACGCCACGAACTTCTCGAACTCGGGAGCCTCCAAGAACTCGGGCGAGTACACGACGCTGAGGCACACGAGCGCCGTGGCGAGGTCGCCGGTCTCCCACGGGTACTTCAAGGCAGTCATGAGCGCGTTCGAGAACCCGTCCCGGCGAGCCCACGTCCCGTACAGGACGAGGCTCGCGACCTGGTCCGGGTAGTCGAGCGCGAGCTCTTGTGCGACCACGCTGCCCAGTGACCAGCCGAGCACGTGCGCGCGAGGGATCGAGAGCGCGTCGAGGAGCGCGTGCGCGTCGTCGGCGAGATTCGCCGCCGTCATCGGGCGGTCGCCGCGGTCGGAGTCGCCCAACCCCCGGTAGTCGAAGCTGACGACGTCGTAGCGTTCGGAGAGCGCGGCTTCCACGGGCATCCACATCCCGAGCGACGCCGCCGTCCCCATCGCGAGGAGCAGCGGCTCGCCCTGCCCGATCCGCCGGTAGTGGAGGCGGACACCGCCACCGACGTCGACGAACGCGTCCACCGCCGAGGTCAGCCCTCGGCCGGCGGGCCGAGGATGCCGTCGAGCTCGGCGAGGTCGTCGTCCGACAGCTTCCACGCCACCGCCGCGACGTTGGCGGAGACCTGCTCGGGCTTCGTGGCGCCGGCGATGACCGACGTCATTGCGGGCTGCGCCGCCAGCCACGCGAACGCAAGCTCGAGGATCGTGTGGTCGCGTGCGCCCGCGAACGCGGCCAGCCGATCGACGGCGTCGAAGTTCTCGTCAGACATGACCCGAGCGGCGCGCTCTTGGGGAAGCATCGACAATCGAGTCCCCTCGGGCGCGGGCGCGCCTCGTTGGTACTTCCCGGTGAGCAGACCGCTCGCGAGCGGGAAGTACGGCAGCACGCCGAGGCCATGGCGTACGCACGCGGGAACGACGTCGCGCAGCGGTTCGCGATGGAGCAGGTTGAAGTGGTTCTGCGCGCTCACGAACCGCGTCAGACCGTCGTGCTCGGACGTGCCGTCCGCCTCGTCGATCTGCTCGCCCGAGAAGTTCGAGTTGCCGATCTCGCGCACCTTGCCCGCTCGCACGAGCGTGTCGAGGGCCTCGAGCGTCTCCTCGATCGGGACGTTCGGGTCGGGCCCGTGCTGCTGGTACAAGTCGATGCGGTCGGTCTCCAGGCGCCGCAAGCTGCCTTCCACCGCTTCGGCGACCCAGCGGGCGCTCGCGCCGGCGTGGCTGGGGTCGTCGTCGATCGGGGCGACGAACTTGGTCGCGATGATCACGTCGTCGCGCCGCTTGCCGAGGGCCCGGCCGAGGTACTGCTCCGAGCGCGTCCCGCCGTAGACGTCGGCCGTGTCGAAGAAGTTGATTCCCGCGTCGAGCGCGGCCTGCACGACCCGGGTGCTCTGCTCCTCGTCGGCGCGCATGCCGAAGTTGTTGCAGCCCAAGCCGACGAGCGTGACTTCGAGCGAACCGAGCTTTCGCGTCTCCACCAGGTCCTCCTTCCAGGAAGGTCGCCAGCTTGCCAGACTGTGCCGCATGCGGGGACGGGTGCTGGGCGCGGTTGCGCTCCTCATAGCGATCACCGCGCTGGATGCGGTTCCCGGTGGCGCGGTGGATCCCCTCGGCCAGGTCACCGAGTTCCCCGCCGGCGTCGGTCCCAGTGCCGGGTTGTCGGGGATCACCGCCGGGCCCGACGGCAACCTGTGGTTCACGGATGGCAACGGCCAGACCATCGGCCGCATCACCACGGACGGCACCGTCACCAGGTTCCCGACCAACACCCCCGCCAGCCAACCGATGGGAATCGCGACCGGTCCCGACGGCAACCTCTGGTTCACGGAGAACGCCGCCAACCAGATCGGGCGCATCACCACCTCGGGCGCGGTCACCGAGTTCGGCACCGGCATCACGCCCGCCAGCAGCCTGCGCGGGATCACCGCCGGACCCGACGGCAACCTCTGGTTCGCAGAGAACGGCAGCAATCAGATCGGTCGCATCACGACGACGGGCGCGGTCACCGAGTTCTCCGCCGGCATCACGGCGGGCAGCGGACCGGAGGGGATCACCGCCGGACCCGACGGCAGTCTCTGGTTCACGGAGTTCGGCGGCGATCGCATCGCGCGCATCACGACCGCCGGCGTGGTCACCGAGTTCAGCGGCATGACGCCGGGTGCGGGGCCATCGGGCATCACGGCCGGGCCCGACGGCAACCTCTGGTTCGCGGAGGTCGACGGGAACCGCATCGGACGGGTCACGACCACCGGTGCCATCACGGAATTCGCCGACGGCATCACCGCCGACGGACGCCCGGCCGAGATCACCGCCGGCTGTGACGGCAACCTCTGGTTCACCGAGTTGGGGAATCAAGTCGGTCGCATCACCACCGCCGGCGAGGTCACG
>JBKOZX010000231.1:0-3028 GCA_046726115.1 Actinomycetota bacterium
CCGCCGCCACGACGAGTCCGGCCGTCTCCCCGACCATGCCGCCGGCGCCGAGCACGTCGCCGGTGAAGCCACCGAGCCGGCGTCGTGCCAGCGCGACCACCCCGGCCGCGCCCACGAGAACCGCGCCGACCGCGACCACACCCGGCACACCCGGCCCTGCGAACGCGAGCGCTACGGCGAGCGCGCCGCCGATGAGCGCGGTCGGAAGCGCGCGGCCGCCCAGGAACGAGGACGCGAGGCCGCCCGGCCGGGCGTACGGCACCTTGCGTGCCGTCACGGCCATCGCCGTCCGGGACGCGCACCACAACCCGCCGAGCAGCAACGGCGACGGCGCCATCGTCGCGAGCGCGGCCCAGCGCAACAGGAGCACGGCGCCGACGGTCGCCACGCCGAACGCGCCGACGTCGGGTGCCGCCATCACCTCGAGGCGCCGGTTCCGGTCGAGATGGGGGAGCAGACCGTCGGCGCTGTCGGCGAGGCCGTCGGCGTGCAGCAACCCGGTGAACGCGAGGTCGGCGGCGACGACGATCGCCGCCGCCACCGCTGCGGGCCACACCCGCTCCGCGCCCCACCACACCGCGCCCAGCACGAGCCCGAGGGCGGCGCCCGCCACCGGGAACCAGCCGAGGGTCTGGGGGCGCGGCTCGGCGGCGCCGAGGAACGGGGTGAGGAAGGCGAGGGCCCGCCGCATCAGCCGGCCGGCTCGAGCCGGAGGGCGCGGCCCGCCACGACGAGCACGACCTCGTCCGCGACGGTCGCCACCGCCTGGTTGAGTTCGCCGAGCGCGTCGCGGAACCGTTGTCCGGCCGCGGTCGACGGGTGGACACCCAGGCCGACCTCCTCGGATACGACGATGGCGTCGCCGGCGCGCCCGGTCAGGGCGGTGCAGAGCGCGGCGGCGTCGACGGCGAAGTCGGGCGCGGTCGCGACCCACGGTCCGAGGGCGTCGAGCACGACGGTTCCGTCTGTCGTGCCCAGCACGTCCGCCAGATCGGTGCCGGCTTCGATCGTTGTCCACGACGCCGGGCGGCGAGCCCGGTGCTCGGCGACCCGCGCCGCGAGGTCGGCGTCGCCGTCGACCCGCGCCGTCGCCACGTAGGACACCGGCTCGGGGAGCGACGCCGCCCGCCGCTCGGCGTAGGCCGACTTGCCCGACCGGGCGCCGCCGAGCACGAGCACGATCACCCCGGTGCCCCCAGCCGAACGGCGTCGCGCACCGCTCGCGCGAGACGGGAGCCCCAGCGCGACCGCGGGCCCCCGAACGCCTCCGCCCGTCCGTCGGCCGGCGTCGCGATGCAGACGGCGTCGGTCGCGGTCCCGGTGCCGGCGATGCCGAGCTCGAACAGCGCCTGCGCCTTGGCTTCCGTCGCCGTCGCGATCGCGTTGACAAGGGCGGCGTCCGAGAGGCGCTCGGGCAGCAGCGCGACCACGTTGATCGTCCCGGCCAGCCGGACCGGCGCCCGAGACTCGGTGCGGGGCGCCGCCGCTGCCCATTCGGGCTCGCCGAGGCCGACGGTGGCGACGACCTCGGCGCCCCCGTCGACCGTGGTCACGAACGACCGCACGTCGGCGGCGGTCAGCATGCCGACGCCGTGTCCGGGGAGCCCGAGCGACACGGCGAGCTTGCGCAGGTGGTGATCGGGGTCCCGGCGCGCGTACGACGGCGGCACCTGCGCGTTCAGGATCCAGCGCCGGGTGGCGAGGCCCCCACCGTGCGGTGCCGACGCGGCCACCCGCAGGGGGCGGTCGAATCGCCATACCAGCACCGAGAGCTGGTGTCCCGCTTCAGATCGAGACCGAAGCTGGAGTTCCACGACGTCTCCGCGTCTTCCCGAGGATTCTCGGGCAGGCAGGTCTCCTGGCTCCGGATCAGTGCTCGCCCCCGGCCTTCCAGCCCCGGAGGGCCGTGGCCATGCGGTTGGGGGTTCGCTCCCCGGTCACAGTTGCGGGACAGCCCCGGACTCACACCGGCGTTCCCTGCGCTGCGCCGCTCACAATAGCCAGCGACGCCGCGACACGCTCGGGGACCTAGCCTGCGGCTCGTGGCGCGCGGCGAGTCGATCGTCCTGCTCAACACCGGGCACGGCAAAGGGAAGTCGTCGGCCGCGTTCGGCGTGATGGCGCGCGGCTGGGCGCGGGGATGGCGCGTCGGTGTCGTGCAGTTCGTCAAGGGCGGCAAGTGGAAGACCGGAGAGCGCAAGCTCGCCGACCACCTCGGCGTCGAATGGCACACGCTCGGCGACGGGTTCACGTGGGAGTCGACCGATCTCGACGAGACGGTCGCGAAGGGGCAGCACGCGTGGAAGGTCGCGGCCGGCAAGCTCGCGTCGGGTGACTACGACCTGCTGATCCTCGACGAGCTGACGTACGCGGTGACGTACGGCTGGGTGCCCGTGGACGACGTGGTGGCCGGCATCCGCGACCGCGCCGAGGGGACGAACGTCGTGATGACCGGACGCGACGCCGCCGACGAGCTCGTCGAGCTGGCCGACACCGTGACCGAGATGCGCAAGGTCAAGCACGCGTACGACCGGGGGATCAAGGGCAAGAAGGGCATCGAGTACTGATGGCTGCGCTCGGCCCACGCCTCGTCGTCGCCGGAACGCACTCGGACGTCGGCAAGACCACCGTCGCGACCGGTCTGATGGCGGCGCTGCGCCGCCGGCGTGATCGGGTCGCGCCGGCGAAGGTGGGCCCCGATTTCATCGACCCCGGCTACCACGCCCTCGCCACGGGCCGGCCCGCCCGCAACCTCGACGCGTGGATCTGCGGCGAGGATCGCATCGCCCCGCTGGCGGCGAAGGCGGCGGACGGCGCCGACATCCTCGTGGTCGAGGGGGTCATGGGTCTGTTCGACGGGGCGGCCGAGCCCGGGAACCCGGCGAGCACGGCGCACGTCGCCCGGCTGCTCGACGCGCCGGTCCTGCTGGTCGTCGACGCATCGGCGATGAGCGGCTCGGTCGCCGCCCTCGTGCACGGCTACGGGAGCTTCGATCCTTCTGTGCGCGTCGCGGGCGTCGTACTCAAC
>JBKOZX010000232.1:0-3980 GCA_046726115.1 Actinomycetota bacterium
GGACTCGACGCGCGCCTCGCGAACGAGACCGGCATGCCCGTACGGCGGGCGAAGAATCCGCTGTACACCGTCGTGCTCGGATCGGGGCAGTGCCTCGAAGAGTTCGACGCGCTCAAGGCTGTTCTGCTCGCGTCGCAGCGCGACTGAGCGACACGGGGCGGGCGCTCGCCCACGGCGACGAGTCGCCGGCTGAAGACCGGAACAGAATGCGAGCGAGGGAGCGAGCGAACCAGTGGTCGTGTACCAGCGTGGCAACCGACGCCGTACGGTTCTCGCGCTCATCCTGCTGACCGCGGTCACGCTCATCACACTCGACGTACGCGGATCGGGGCCCATCTCCGCGCTGCGCGGCGGCGCGCACGACATTGTCAGCCCGATCGCCGGCGCGGTCGACACCGTGTTCTCGCCGGTCGGCGACTGGATCGACGGCGTCACCCGCGCATCCTCGCTGAAGGACGAGAACGCCCGGCTGAAGCGACAGCTCGACGACGCGCGCGGCCAGGGCGCGCGAGCACGCGCCGCGACCGACGAGAACAAGGAGCTCAAGCAGCTCCTCGATCTCCCGTTCGTCGAGGACGCAGACTCGATTGCTGCGCCGGTCGTGGAAGGCGCGCCGAGCAACTTCGAGTTCACCGTGCAGATCGGCAAGGGCTCGAACGACGGGGTCGGTGTCGACATGCCGGTCGTGACGGGCGCCGGGCTCGCCGGACGCGTGCTCGAGGTTTCTCGTGACCGAGCCACCGTGCTCCTGCTCAAGGACCCGCAGTCCGGTGTCGGTGTGAAGGTCGAGAAGAGCGGGACCAGCGGCGTCGTGAAGGGGCGCGGCGACAGTGGGACCTTGCGCCTCGATTTCGTCGACCCCAACGCCGCCGTGACCAAGGGTGAGATCGTCTACACGTCCGGGCAGCAGAACAGCCCGTTCCCGGCCGCCATCCCCGTCGGCACCGTGAGCAAGATCACGAAGACCCACGGGGACCTCCAGCAGGACATTCTCGTCAAGCCGCTCGTCGCCTTCTCCCGCCTCGATTACGTGAAGGTGCTCCGACCCTCTGCGGGCGGCTCGGGGAAATGACACTCGAGCGGCGGGGCCCGCAATGACCTGGCTCCCGCGACTCCGATTCGCGTTGCTCATCCTCGCGGTCGTGGTGCTCCAGACGACGCTCTTCTCCGCCGGGCTTCGTATCTTCGGCGTCATGCCCGATCTCGGACTCGTTCTGACGGCGGGGATCGCGTACTACCAGGGCCCGGAGCGCGGGGCGGCGTTCGGGTTCGCGACGGGATTGGCCATCGACCTGTTCCTGAACACACCCCTCGGGTTGTCGGCGCTGTCGTTCGCGCTCGTCGGGTACGGCATCGGTGTTGTGCAGGGCGCGCTCGTCCGCTCGACGCGCTGGGTCGCGCCGATCATGGGCGGCCTGGCAGGCGTGGCGGGTGGCGTCCTCTTCGTGGGCGTGGGTGCGCTCGCCGGTCAGGACCAGCTCCTCGCACTCTGGACCGTGCGGGTCATCCTGATGGCGAGCGTGTACGACGCGCTGCTCGCGTTCGTGATCTTCCCGGTGGCGCGGTGGGCGAGCCGCGAGCCGACCCGCGAGGGCGGCTGGCCGCCGCAGCGCTGGGCGGGCCGTGGCTGGGCCGGTCGGTAGCGCCGTGGGCCGCGCTGCGCTTGGAGTCATCATTCTCGGACGGGCCGAAACCGCTGGTCAGCCGGGGGTGTCCTCGGGCCGCGGGTCGGGTCGAGCAACATGGTGGCCCACTCGGCCGGTCGCTACGGGGCGGAGCGCGTCGTGATCGAAGGCAGCCGTCTGCGGCTTACCGTCATCGGCGTCATCGTCATGTTCCTCTTCAGCGCGCTCTTCGCGCGGCTGTGGTTCCTCCAGGTCGCGTCGGACAGTAACTACGCGGCCGCCGCGTCGAGCAACCGCATCAGGGTTCTCTACGAGCCCGCGCTCCGAGGCCGCATCTTGGACCGGAACGACAAGCCGATCGTCGACAACGAGCCCGTCGACGTCATCACGTTCGACCGGACCAAGCCGCTGAGCACCCAGGAGCGAGGCCTGGTCGAAGGGCGGCTCGGCGAGCAGCTCGGCGTCTCCGCCAAGGAGATCAAGCAGCGCATCGAGCACCCGCGCACGTCGTCCTTCGGGCCGGTCCGCATCGCCACGGGCATCCCGCCCGAGGTGCGGACCTACATCGAGGAGCACGAGATCGACTTCCCGGGGGTGAACGTCGCCCGAACGGCGGTGCGCGCGTATCCCAACGGGCCCGTGGCGGCGAACTTGATCGGGTACGTGTCCGAGATCAACGGCAGCGAACTCAAAGCGCACCGCAACGATGGCTACCGCGAGGGCGACCTCATCGGGAAAGACGGTGTGGAGCAGATGTTCGAGAGCGTGCTGCGGGGGAAACCGCGCCGCCTCAAGGTCGAGGTCGACAGCCAGGGCAGGGTCGTCCGCACGCTCGAGGATCGTAAGGCCGTCGCGGGTAAGGACGTGAAGCTCACGCTCGATCTCGACATCCAACGACTGGCCGAGCAATCGCTCGCCGATGGGATGGAGGGCGCGCGCAAGTTCCGCGACCAGTCCGACAAGTCGCGCATCGTGAACTACCGGGCCGGCGCCGGGTCGGTGGTCGCGATGGACCCGAACGACGGTTCGATCGTCGCCATGGCGTCGAACCCCACGTACGACCCGCGCCAATTCGCGAACGGGATCACGCCCGAGGAGTTCCAGCTGCTGACCAAACCCGACAGCAACTTCCCACTCGTGAACCGCGCCGTGCAGGGCCTGTACGCGCCCGGTTCCACGTTCAAACTGTTCAGCGCGATCGCAGGGCTGCAGACGGGGCAGCTCGATCCCACCGCGGGTTTCAACGACACGGGCTGCCTGAACATCGGCGACCCGCCGGAGCAGCGGTGCAACGCGGGGAAGACCCCGCACGGGACCGTGAATCTCCCCGGTGCGCTCACGGTCTCGAGCGACGTGTACTTCTACAACCTCGGCCGGAACATGTGGCAGCACTACAACACGTGGAACAACGAGAAGAGTGACGGGAAGAAGCCCGAGTCCGACGAGATCGACAAGGGCTACGCGATCCAGAACACGGCGAAGGCGTACGGCTTCGGGCGGCCTACCGGCGTGGGTCTGCCGGGCGAGGTCGCCGGGCGTGTCCCAGACCAGGTGTGGAAGCAGCGGTTCAGCCAGAACGAGCCCGACCCGCGCAAGAAGCGCGAGAACTCGTTGTGGCTCCCCGGCGACAACGTGAGCCTTGCCGTCGGGCAGGGCGACCTGCTCGTCACACCGCTCCAGCTCGCCAGCGGGTACGCGGCGTTCGCCAACGGTGGGACGCTCTTCACGCCGCGGCTCGCGAGCGCGCTCCTCGAGCCCGGCACAGGCCTCGATCAGTCCCAGCCCGTGTTTCGTGACTTGCCGCCGCAGCCGGTCGGGTCGACCGGCCTCAACCCCGAGAACCGCGACGTCATCATGGAGGGACTGCGCGGCGTGACCACGGGGAGCGGGGGCACCGCTCGAGGCGCATTCCGGGGCTTCACCGGCGACGCGGTCGCCGGGAAGACGGGCACGGCCCAGGGCAACGGCAAGCAGGACAGCTCGCTGTTCGTCGGCATCACGCCCAGTGACCAGCCGCAGTACGTCGTGATGTCAGTCGTCGAGGAAGGCGGATTTGGCGCGTCGGTCGCGGCGCCAATCGTCCGCCGGGTCATCGACGGGCTCAATGGGAACCTCAACCCCGCGCCAGTGCAGGTCGCGCCGCCGCCACCGGAGCAGGGGGACTGATGTCCACCCTCCCGCAGACGGGTTCACGCTGGGAGCGGCGTCTTCCTGGCGCGACCGGCGTTCGGAGCCGGTTCTCGTGGTTCGAGACATCGGTGCTGCGCGACTTCTCTGCGCTCGCGTACATCGTCACCGTCGTGTTGCTCCTCATCGTGCTCTCGCCGATCGGGTCGAGCGCGCGCGGCTCCCAGG
>JBKOZX010000233.1:0-1833 GCA_046726115.1 Actinomycetota bacterium
CCATGGCCGTGTTCTGCTCGACGAGGAGCAACGGCGTTCGCGTCACGATCTGGGCGAGCGCGGTGAAGAGCGACCGTGCGACCTTCGGCGCGAGCCCGAGCGATGGCTCGTCGAGCAGCAACAGCCGCGGCCCGGCCACGAGCGCACGGCCGATCGCGACCATCTGCTGCTCGCCTCCCGAGAGCGCCCCGCCGATCCGACGCCGGATCGGGGCGAGCGGCGGGAAGAGGTCGTAGACCTCGTCGACGCCGTAGCCATCGCTGCGGCCGCGACGGGCGGTGGCGCCGACGAGCAGGTTCTCGTGCACGCTGAGCGTCGTGAATACGCGCCGGCCTTCCGGGACGTGGACGAGCCCACGCCGCGCCGCGCCCTGGACGCTGAGCCGCCGGCAGTCCAGACCGTCGAAGCGGATCGAGCCGCGATACGCCGCGAGGCCGGAGATGGCGTGCAGCGTCGATGATTTCCCGGCGCCGTTCGGGCCGATGACGGCGACCACCTCGCGTTCGCCCACGTGTAAGTCGATCCCGCGCACCGCCTGGACGGGACCGTACGACACCTCGACGCCGCGGAGCTCAAGCACTGCTCGTTGCCTCCTCGTCGACGCCGAGGTACGCGTCGACGACGCGTTGGTCCTCGAACACGGTGGCGGCAGGGCCGACGGCTACGAGCCGGCCCAGCTCGAGCACCGCCACGCGGTCGCACAGGGACGTGATGAAGTCGAGCTTGTGGTCGACGAGCAGCATGGACACGCCGTCGTCCTGCAAACGACGTAAATGCTCGACGAGCTGATCCGTCTCGCCGGAGTCGAGGCCCGCTGATGGCTCGTCGAGCAGGAGGATCTCCGGCTGCGCGTTGATCGCGCGCGCGAGCTCGAGGAGTCGCCGCTGACCGTACGACAGACGGGCCGCCGGCTCCTCGGCCAGCTCGATGAGCCCCACCCGCTCGAGCGCCCGCGCCGCGGCTTCGCACCGGGCACGATCACGGCGCACGACCGCCAGTCGGGCGAGGCAGGCGGGAGTGATCCCGGTGAGCGACCGGTCGGCTGTCGACAGCAGCACGTCCTCGATGGACGCGAGGTGCTCGTAGGTCTGCGGGTTCTGATAGGTGCGAACGACCGCCAATGCCCGCACGCGCCCCGCTCGTCCGAGTCGCACCGGATTCCCGCGCACGCGTAGCGAGCCCGAGGCGGGCACCACGCCGGTCAACGCGTTGAGGAACGTGGTCTTTCCGCTGCCGTTGGGGCCGACGAGACCCAGGATCTCGTGTTCGAGCACGGACAGGCTGGCGCCGTCGACGGCGCGCACACCTCCGAACTGCACCTGGATGTCGTGGGCCTCGAGCACCGGCGCGCCCGAAGGTGCCCGTGCGGTGCCGTCGCCGGCTCCAGCCTCGACGGGCGGTGTAGGCGCCCCCGTGGTCTCCCGAACGCGGGCCTGGTCGTCGGCCGCCAGCTGCTTCTTCGGCGTGAGCCCGAACAGGTCGCTGAGCCATGTTCGCTGCGCCGGGTGCGCGCGCCCGAGCACGAGCGAGCGAGCACGGCGGCCGATGCCGACCAGCCCCTCGGGGAAGGCGATCATCACGATCACGAGCAACGAGCCGAAGAAGATGTCCCGGAAGTCTCCCAGCCGATGCTCCTGGCCGAACGCGTTCACCGTGAAATCGACGCCCGGGATGCCAAGCACACCTCCCTGGAGCCACTGGGGCACGAAGACGTAGAACGCGGCGCCCACGATCGGTCCCCAGCGAGAGTCGAGGCCACCGAGAATGAGCATGACGAAGATGCCCAGCCCCAGGTCGATGGCGAAGGAATCGGGCGAAGCGAAGCCCTTGGAG
>JBKOZX010000234.1:0-3544 GCA_046726115.1 Actinomycetota bacterium
GTCGGTCGGTGCCCACGCCGAGCGAGCCGCTCGTGCGGGCGGGCGGGGGTGTCGTCCGCAGGCGGACGAAGAACGGGGCGGTCGAGTACGCCGTCGTCCACCGGCCCCGCTACGACGACTGGAGCCTGCCGAAGGGCAAGGTCGACCCAGGCGAGACCGACGAGGAGGCGGCGCTGCGGGAGGTCGAGGAGGAGACCGGCGTGCGGTGCACGCTCGGGCCCGAGCTCGAGGCGACCCGCTACCGCGATCGGAAGGGCCGCCTCAAGCACGTCCGGTACTGGCTGATGGAGCCGGTCGACGGCAAGACCCCGAAGTTCCGGCCCAACCACGAGATCGACGAGGTGCGCTGGTGCTCGGCCGCCGATGCGGGCAAGCTGCTCAGCCACGACCACGACCGGAAGCTGATCGCCGAAGCGGAGGCCCGCTCCTGAAGCTCTCTCTGGTCCGTCACGCGAAAGCCGGGAGCCGAAGTGCCTGGGGTGGGCCCGACGAGGAGCGGCCGCTCTCGAAGGCGGGGCGCCGTCAGGCCGCCGCGCTCCTCGAGCTGCTGCGCGACGAGCCGATCACACGGGTCCTGACGAGCCCCTACGTGCGCTGCCGCGAGACGGTGGAGCCGCTGGCCGAGACCCGGGGCGTCCCCGTCGAGGACGCCGACGAGCTGGCGGAGGGAACGCCGCTGAGCGAGGCGCTCCGGCTCATCGACAAGGTCAAGGACGAACCCACCGTGCTGTGCACCCACGGCGACGTGATCGGCGAGATCCTGCACCACCTCAGTAGCCAGCACGTCCGACTCGACGCCGGTGACGATGCCGCGCCCAGCGAGCTGCGCTTCCCGAAGGGCTCGACGTGGGTGCTCGAGATCGACGACGGCGAGATCGTCCGCGGCCGGTATCTCCCGGCGCCGTGACCGACCGGACGATCAGCGACGTCGACGAGCTCTTCGCAGTGCTCGAGTCGGGCGCACACGCGACGGACGCCGAGGACGTCGACCTGCTCGCGCACGGGCTCCAGTGCGCGGCGCTGCTCGCCGACACCGCTCCCGGCGACGACGCGCTCCAGGTAGCAGGGCTCGTGCACGACGTCGGCACGGTGCTGTGGCCGGATCGGCCGCGCACGCACGCGCGGGCGGGCGCCGCCGCGGTGACGCAGCTCCTGGGTGATCGCGTCGCCTGGCTGGTGGGTCACCACGACGAAGCGAAGCGCTACCTCGTGACCGTCGACCCCGGGTACACCGAGCGGCTGAGCCCGGGGAGCGTGCGCACGCTCGAGGTGCAAGGCGGCCGGCTCGACGACGCCGAGCGCGCCGCCCTCGAGGCCGAGCCGCATCTGGCCGACGTGCTCACGCTGCGACGCGCCGACGACGCGGCCAAAGTGCCCGGCCGCGACGTCCCCCCGCTCGCGCACTGGCGCCCCGTCGTCGAGGCCGTCGCGCGTGCATAGGCGCCGACGCCGGATCCATCGGCGCCGGAAGGCTCAACTGGCGGCGGCACGGGACGGCTTCTCGTAGCGGTAGCCGACGCCGCGGATGGTGACGACGCGGGACGGGTTCGAGGGGTCCTCTTCGACCTTGGCCCGCAGGCGCTTGACGTGCACGTCGAGCGTCTTGGTGTCGCCGAAGTAGTTAGGGCCCCAGATCCGGTCGATGAGCACGTCGCGCGTGAGCACGCGCCCCGCATTCGCGAGCAGCAGCTCGAGCAGCTCGAACTCCTTCAGCGGCAGCGGGACCGCCTCGCCCCGCACGAACACCTCGTGGCGGCCTGCGTCGAGGCGCACGTCGCCGATCTCGAGCACCTCCTGGTTGTTCACGCCGTCGGGCTCCTCGTCCGTGGTGCGGCGCAACGCGGCGCGGACCCGGGCGATGAGCTCGCGCAACCGGAACGGCTTCGAGACGTAGTCGTCGGCGCCCACCTCGAGCCCGACGACGGCGTCGATCTCGGCCCCGCGGGCCGTCACCATGATGATCGGCACCCGGGAGCGCGACCGGATCTCACGACACACGTCGACGCCCGAGATCCGCGGCAGCATCACATCCAAGAGAATCAGCGACGGGCTCGTGCCCTCGAACTGGTCGAGCGCCTCCTGCCCGTCGGCGGCGACCGCGACCCGGAAGCCCTCCCGCTCGAGCGCGACCGTCAAGGCGTCGCGGTAGGACTCCTCGTCGTCGACCACGAGAATGAGGGGCGCGGCTTCGGCCATCACGACGCCTCCGACAGGTTCCGATCACTGGACGACGACAGCGGCACGCGCAGCCGGAACGTGGAGCCCTCGCCTTCCGTCGACTCAACGGTGACGTCGCCGCCGTGGGCCTGGGCCACGTGGCGGACGATCGACAGGCCGAGCCCGGTGCCGCCCGTCGCCCGGCTGCGTGCGCGGTCGACGCGGTAGAACCGCTCGAAGATCCGTTCGAGGTCGCGCGCCGGGATCCCGATGCCGTGGTCGCTGACGGAGATGCAGAGCTTGCCGTCGACCGCGGCCGCCTCGACCTCGACCGGCTGGCCGGGCTCGGAGTACTTGACCGCGTTGTCGAGGAGGTTCGTCACCGCGCTCACGAGCTGGGAGCGATCCCCGGTCACGACGAGGTCGGTCGCCACCGGCGGAACGCTGAGAGGGATCCCGACGGTGTCGGCCGCGCCGCGGACGCGCTCGGCCGCCTCGTGCAACACGACATGCACCGGCACCGGCTCGCGCGTCGGGGCCTCCTGCGCCTCGATGAGGCTCAGGTCGAGGAGGTCGTCGACGATGCGACCCAGCCGGCCCGCCTCGTGCTGCACGCGGTCGGCGAGCTGGGTGTTGACCGGCGACTCATCGCTGCCCGCCATCGTCTCGGCGAGGAGCGCCAGCGCGCCGATCGGCGTCTTGAGCTCGTGGCTCACGTTGGCCACGAAATCGCGGCGCACGCTCTCGACGCGCCGTAGCTCCGAGACGTCGCGCACGAACGCCACCGCGCCGATGATCCGGTTGCCGCGGCGCAACGGCCCGGCGCGGACCTGGAGCACCTCACGGGGCGGGCCGAACAGCTGGAGCTCGCGCTCGGAACGCTCGCCTCGAAGCGCCGGCTCGAGCAGGGCGCGCACCGCGTCCTCGACCAGCGCGTCGGCATGGCGGGCGCCGCGGAAGCGCTCGGCCGCCGCGTTGCGCATCACCTCGTCCCCCTTGGCGTCGACGACGACCACGCCGTCCTCGAACGCCGCCAGCGCCCCGGCGAGTGATTCGCGTTCCACCTCCGGGCGGATCCGACGGTTCGCTTCCGGCAAGTCGTCGGTCACGACCCGCCGCACCTCGCCGCGCAGGGAGCGAACCGTGACCCCGAGGAACACCACCGCCGCAACGAGGGCGACGATCACGACCGTCACCATGATCGTGACGATCAGCCGAACCTCCCGGTGATGTAACCCTCGGTGCGAGGGTCGGATGGCTGGGTGAAGATCTGCTCGGTCACGTCGTACTCGATGAGGCTCAGGTCGAGGAGGTCGTCGACGATGCGACCCAGCCGGCCCGCCTCGTGCTGCACGCGGTCGGCGAGCTGGGTGTTGACCGGCGACTC
>JBKOZX010000235.1:0-1710 GCA_046726115.1 Actinomycetota bacterium
GTTGATGAGCGGCGTCGGTTCGATGAACCCGTGACCCTGGACGAGGAGGCGCGCGCCGAAGTCGTAGAAGAACGGGTCGCCCTGGAGCATGACGTCGCGCCGCACGACGAGGATGTACGCAACGCGTACCGCGAGCCCGAGCACCGCGGCCGCGAACAAGCCACGCCGAAACGTCCGGGTCGTCACGGGGAGCACGGTAGTGACCCGGCTGGGGCCGGCGCCCCTCGGGCGCTCGTGCTCGCGCCCGTCGGAAACGCCGAACACGCCACTGCTACCGTGGCGCCCCCATGGCCGAGAGCACTGCGCCGGCGAAAGCCGACCCGCCTCGCCGCGGCTACCACATCGAGATCTTTCTGATCAGCTTCGCCGGCCTCCTGCTCGAGGTCAGTTACACGCGGATCATCTCGTTCAAGCTCTTCTACTACTACACGTACCTCGTCATCGGACTGGCTCTGCTGGGTATCGGCGCAGGGGGAGTGCTCGTGGCCATCTCGCGCCACCTCCGCCGGGCGTCCACGGACGCGATCCTCATGTGGAGCCTGCTCCTCGGCGCGGCGAGCGTGGGCCTCGGGTACCTCATCGTGGCGGTGACCCGCACCGACAGCTTGGCGCTCTGGGACTACGGCACGGTCGACTCGTTCGCCGGCCTCGCGCGGCTGGTGCTGATCTGTCTGGTGTTGTTCGCGTCGTTCATCTCTGTCGGCGTGGTGCTGGCGACGTTGTTCGGGCGGCGGTCGGACCAGATCGGACGCCTGTATTTTGCCGATCTGCTCGGTGCCGGCCTGGCGTGCGCGGTGGTGGTCTGGCTCCTCGGGGTCATCGGCCCGCCAGCGACGATCATGCTCGCCGGCCTGATCATGGCGCTCGCCGGGTTCCGGATCGCGTTGCGGCGACGCTCCCGCGTGGCGCCGGCCGGCGCGCTCATGGCGGTGGTGCTGGCCGTGGCCGTCGTTGCGCCGAGCGTGCTCCCGTACGACCGCACCGACGAGAGCAAGGCGAACCTGACCGACTCGGGCCACGACTGGGATTGGAGCGCGGTGTTCCGCGTCGACGCGATCAGTGTCGTCCCGGGCGCGCGCACCCTGATCCACGACGGCCTGCTCGGGTCGGCGATCTACAAGTGGGACGGGAACCCCGCAAGCCTCGGCCGCTTCGACACCGACCCCCGCTCGTTCCCCTTCACCGCCGGCGGGAAGCCACCAGGGAACGTGCTCATCATCGGCGCGGCCGGCGGCAACGAGGTCCTGGCGTCGCTCCACTTCGATGCGGGTCACATCGACGCCGTCGAGCTCAACCCCGTCACCTACCGCATGGTGACCCACGACTTCGCCGCCTTCGACGGTCACCTGGCCGACAACCCCAAGGTCAACTACCTCAAGGACGAGGGGCGGTCGTACCTCGCACGCCAAAACAAGAAGTACAACCTGATCTGGTACCCGGCGCCCGACAGTTACTCGGCGACGAACGCGGCGACGTCAGGGGCCAACGTCCTGTCCGAGAGCTACCTGTACACGCGAGAGGCGATCGACGACAGCTTCGATCACCTGCGACCCGGCGGGATCCTCGCGGCCCAGTTCGGCGAGTTCGACTACGACGCCCGCCCGAACCGAACGACCAGATACGTCGCCACGGCCCGCGACGCGCTCCGCCATGAGGGTGTCGACAACCCGGCTCGCAACATCATGGTCGTGACTACGACAACCGAGGCCC
>JBKOZX010000236.1:0-7519 GCA_046726115.1 Actinomycetota bacterium
GAGCCAGCGCGCCGGCAGGTTGCAGCCACGCTGCTCGTGGACGCTCCCCGCGACGTCGCCGCCGACGCGTGGTCTCACCTCCTCGGCGATCCAAGCCGGGCCGTGCGGCGCAGCGTCGTCGATGCCATCGCCGGGGCCGAGCGCGACGAGCTGCGGGCACTGCTCGAACGATCGCTCGAGGACCCCGACGCATGGATTCGCTGGAAGGCGTTGTCGGGCATCGCCGCGCTGGGTGCCGGACCGAGCACGGCCGCGGTCGCGGCGCTTGCCGCTGATCCCGACTTCCGTGTGCGCCTCGAGGCGTCGCGCCTGCTCAGGTCCTGAGATCGTCGGCTAGGAGTCGCCGTGGTAGCGGGCGGCCGGCGTGCCGGGCGGGTTGCTGACGCCGGGCCGGGCGTCGGGGTTCTGCACGCAGACCTCGCACTCGAGGCCGTCCGGGTCGCGGAAGAACACGCTCAGGATCGGCCCGAAGTCCGTGACGAACCCGTCGGTTGCGCCGCGGGCGATGAGCCGGTCGCGGATGGTCTCGAATGCGTCGAGCGATTCCGCGTGCAGCGCGAGATGATCGATGCGGCCGCGGCCGAACATCGGCGTCTGGCGGTCGGCCTCCGTGTTGCCGGTGATCTCGAACACGTTGAGCTCGGAGTGCGGGCCCACGTGGACGACCGACAGGCGCACGTCGGCGTCGTCCGGCGTCTCGAGGTCGTCGCGCGGCACCGTGGCGTTGAACACGTCCTTGTAGAACGCGTGCAGGCGCTTCGAGTCGTTGGTGAGGATCGCCACGTGGTTGAACCCGTCGAGCACGGTTCCTCCTGGTCCACTGTTTGGCGCCGTCGCAAGCTCCGGCTCTGCGGCGACGGTCAGCAAAGCTGCCGCCGCCGCCGCGTTCAGGGTACGCGAGCGCCGGGGCGACGCTCGCGGGCGGGTGCCCGGGCTCAGCTGTTCGGCGCGTTCTCCGTCGGCCGGTTCGCGAGCTGCACCTGGACGTCGGTCGAGGTGCCGCTCCGGCTGTAGGAGATCGTCACCTGATCGCCGCTCTGGTGGGCGCGGATGCGCTGCGCGAGCTCGGACGGGTTCGACACGGCGGTTCCGTCAACGGCGGTGATCACGTCACCGGCCTGCAACCCGGCTTGCGCAGCGGGACTCCCGCTCAGCACGTTCGCGACCTGGGCGCCCTGCTGGCCACCGCTGGCAGCCTCGGCCGACACGCCGAGGAACACACCGCTGGCGGGGCGAGGCAGCTGGCCGTTGCCGTTCCGACCGGGCAACCCTGGGAACGGTCGCTCGGAGTGCTCGCGCCGTTCGTTGCCGCCGCCTTCGTGCGCGGTGGCGCGTCCGATCGCGAAGCTGCCGCCGGCGAGGATGCACACCGCGACGACACCGACGAGCGCGGCAACCAGCCACTTGGGGATCATCCAGCCGCTGGTCTTCTCGGGCGGGGCGCCCGACGGGGGCGGTGCCTCTGCGAAGTCCGCAGGCTCCGTCGCCTCGGCGTGTGCGTCGTCGGGGGTCTCGTCGGGCGCGTCGCTCGCCGTGCCCTCCTCCGGTTGCTCGTCACTCATGGCGGCTCCTGCCGTCGGTGGTCATGGCGCACAGTGTGTCGGAGCCGAATGGGAGCGCGCTGCAGAGAAGCTGAGAGTGCGCTGTGAAACGCCGCTGCGGCCAGCTTCGCATCGGCGAGGCCCGCGACCGTCGCGACGGCGGCCCGCTCGCGCCGGTCGACCAGTGTGGCGCCTAGGGTAGGCGGCCCTCTCCCTCTTGATCGGCGCCGCGCTCGATCATCTCCTCGTAGTGCTCGGCCACACGCTCGTCGGGCTCGTTGCGGTCGGCGGCTTCCTCCTCGTCGGGAGTGGGCTCACGACCGGCGTCGGCCTTGGCCTTCGCCTCGCTGCGCTCCTCCCTCACGGTGTCCTTGCTCGGGCGGGTGCGCTTTCGACCAGCCATTCCTTCTCTCCCTCATCCGTCCTTCGCGAACGCCGTACCCACGGCCACGCAGAGCGACACATCGACCACACGCCGGTACACCTCGGTGGTGCAGTGATAAGGATTGCATCATGTACCGTCGGGCTCGCGCCGCCGTCGTCGCGGCCGCCGTCGCGATCGGCGTGGCCGGCATCGTGGGCGCGCCGCCGTCGGCCGCCGGCGCCGCCGACACGCAGCCCGTCCCGAACCCGACCGTGAGCGGGCCTCTCGCGGGCGCGCCGGCGTCGTTGTCGGCGGTCGACCTCGGCCCACGCGGCTACGTCGAACAGGAGTTCTTCGTCGAGGGCACGGCCCGCGCGTACGAGCCCGTCGGTGCGCTCGTCGAGGACGGCCACTGGACCGTGCAGCCGACCACCACGGCGCCGTACCGCACCCGCGTGCTGGTCCGCCGTCCGAAGGATCCGGCGAAGTTCAACGGCGTCGTGCAGGTCGAGTGGCTCAACGTCAGCGGCGGGCTGGACGCGGCGCCCGACTGGGGGTTCGGGCACGAGGAGCTGCTGCGCAGCGGGTCCGCATGGGTCGGCGTGTCGGCGCAGTCCGTGGGCGTCCAAAGCCTGAAGAACGACAGCCGTTACGCGACGCTCGACCACCCGGGCGACAGCTACTCCTACGACATCTACTCGCAGGTCGGTGAGGCGCTGCGCCACCCGAAGGGCACGAACCTGCTCGGCAATCGCAAGTTCAAGGCGCGGACGATGGTCGCCGACGGCGAGTCTCAGTCCGCGTTCCGCATGGTGACGTACATCAACGCCATCCAGCCCCAGACCGGCACGTTCGACGGATTCTTCGTGCACAGCCGGTTCGCCACGGGCTCTGCGGTCCAGGAGGGCGGCGGCGACGCGATCCCCAACCCGACGCTGATCCGCACGGATGGAAAAAAGCCCGTGCTCGTCCTCGAGTCGGAGACGGACGTGCCCCGGCACCTGCCCGCGCGCCAACCCGACTCCGCGCACTACCGCCTGTGGGAGGTGGCGGGGACGGCGCACTTCGACGAAGACGGCCTCCACGCGCTCACGGGCATCCCGAAGGCGGACATGGTGACGACGCCGCCGTTGGGATGCGCACAACGGATCAACTCGGCGCCGCAGTGGTACGTCGTCGACACCGCCATGCACGACCTCGCCCGTTGGGCGGGCGGTGGTAGCCCGCCACCGCGTGCGCCCCGAGTCACGGTGACGCCCGGCACGCCGCCGACGATCGCGCGCAACGAGCTCGGTCTCGCACAGGGCGGCATCCGCCTCCCGCAGGTCGAGGTCCCGACCGCGGTCGTCTCCGGCGAGTCCGGTGGAGGGCCCGGGTTCTGCTCACTGTTCGGCAAGACGGTGCCCCTCGACGCGGCCCAGCTGGCGTCGCTGTACCCCACGCATCGCGACTACGTGAGCGCGTTCACCAAGGCGACCGACCGGGCGCAGCACGACGGGTTCATCCTCCCGGCCGACGCCAAGGCGGCGAACGCGGAAGCGAACCGCTCGACCGTCGGCGGCTGACGGGCGTGAAGAAGCACCGCGTCCGAGCATCGCTGGCGGGGATTGTCATCGTTGCGGCGGTTGCAGGCAGCGCGGGCGCAGCCGGTGCCGCGCCGTCACCGCCGGTGAGCGGTGCGAGCGCCACGCTGACGATCAAGGACGGCCTCACGACGTCGGCCAGCACCGCCAAGCCGTTCCCGATCCGGTTGACCGTGCAGAAGATCTCGTTCCCGACCCGTGAGGGCGGCAACGTCGCGCAACCCGGCAACGTGTTCGTCCATATCACGGCGCGCGTGAAGAACCTGGCGTCGAAGGCGCGCGTCGTGCCGTTCAACGGCAGCGACTTCCGGACCCTGGCGATCGGGACGAGTCATGCCGTACCCGGGGAGGAGGTCGACAGCGCCGCCTGCACGCCGCCGGCGCTCGACGGGCTCCGTGACGACCCGGCCGTGGCGGACCAGGTCACCGCGCAATGGTGCGTGGTCGGCGGGTCCACCGAGATGGTCACCGTCGGCGCGAAGAAGAGCAAAGACGTGACGATCAGCGGCGAGGTCGTCTCGCAGGCGGACGCCAAGCCCGAGAACTTCGCGTTGATCTACTCGCCCTCGGACGAGCCGCAGCCGACGATCCTCCCGGTGGGACCAGGCGGGACGGCGACCACGGTCACGACCTGACCGGCCGGGTGGAGGGCGGACGCCCTCCCGGGCGGCTGGATCGGGCCCGGGGGGCGGCATCCACGCTTTCCACAAGGAGCTGTGGAAAACCCTGTGACTAGGAGTTGAGGGCGAGGCGCCAGTACGTGCGCCCCCATCCCTCGAGCTTCTGCGTGCGCTGCCACGCCGGCACCGCGTCATCGAACGTCACACCGAAGCCTCGGGCGAACCGCTCGTGTTCGGCGCCGGCGCCTTGGAACACCGCGTAGCCACCCCGGTCGAGCGAGAACGGCTTCCGGAGCGCCCGCAGATGGTCGTACGGGCCGGGGGCCCACGGGTTGAAGTAGGCGGGGAGGACGAAGTTGCTCACGGCAACCCGCATCCCGCCGGCCGTGATCTTGTAGGTGCCGACCTGCACGGGATCGCACACCTCCCGCGCCCACAGACGCCGATCACCGTCGAAGCAGAACTCGTTCGCGCGCGGGTCGGCAAGCATCTCCAGCGCCTCGTGCGACGCGGTCACCGACACCGACTCCGCGCCCTTGGCCCAGTCGTTCCCGTGCGTCATCGACGCGGCCGCGAACACGTGCGCGTACGGCAGCCCGTTGTCGTCGACGATGTGCCACCCGAAATCCGACGCCTCGCGCGCGCTGTCGAAGAAGTGGATCTTCTCACCGCGCCCGCCGACCGTGAACTGCGCGTGCTCGACACCCCAGGCGGGCGCAAAGTCACGCTGCACCTGGATCGTCAACGCCTCGCCGATGGCGTCCAGAACCCCGATCGGTGGCGGGTACTGCTCGGTGTGATCCACCAGCGCGATGGTCCGCACGCGTCGCATCGTACGCGTCTACGCTGTCGAGATCCCTCGAGAGACCTCCTCTTCGTTCCGCGCGCGCCGCTGGTTGCTGCCGCTGGCGGTGCTCGCCGTCACCGCCGCCGGGTGCTACGCGTCGAACGCGCCGGTCATCCAGAACTTCCGCTGCCCGGTGGACGGATCGCACTATTTCGACGACTACGGACCACGAGACGACGGCAGCTTCCACTACGGCATCGACATGCTCGCACCGACAGGAACGCCGACGTGGGCCGTCAAGGACGGAACGCTGCGGTACAACTTCGAGGACCTCGGCGGCCTCGTCGCGTACCTCTACGCGAAGGACGGCAACGTCTATTACTACGCGCACATGTCGGAGCAGATCGGCGGTGACCGACCCGTCGTCCAGGGCGACCCGATCGGGCGCGTGGGCCAGACCGGCAACGCCACCGCGCCCCACCTCTACTTCGACATGCGCATCGGGGACGTCAACGGCAATCGCCCTGACCCGTACCCGACGCTGCAGAACGCCGGCTGCTGATCAGTCCTCCCTGATCTCCTTCATGCCCGGCCGACGCGGCCGACCACGATCTTCCAGGTCTGCGTGTAGTTCAGCGCGTCGCCGCTGACCGGGCGCATGCCCGTGGTTGGTCCGCCGGCGAGCTCGGCGTGCAGGGCGGCGCGGAGCGCGTCGGCGACGTCGGGCGGCGTCGACGCCTGGGCGAGCCAGCGCTCGACCGGGGCCTGCACGTCCGTCTGCGTGGTGTGGATGATCGTGGCGCCTGATGCTTCGACGGCGCGCTCGAGCTCGCCGGCGGTGAGCGCGCGCGTGTGCGATGGATCACGATGGCGCTCGCAGTCGTTGTACGCCTCGGCCATCGAGGGCTCGGACGAGATCAAGTCGATGATCGCGAGCCGCCCGTCGGTGCGGCAGACGCGCGCCATCTCG
The DNA here is from genome assembly GCA_046726115.1 of Actinomycetota bacterium. Classification (GTDB taxonomy): domain Bacteria; phylum Actinomycetota; class Acidimicrobiia; order IMCC26256; family JACDBD01; genus JALZAA01. Next base: position 5,866 of record JBKOZX010000236.1, read on the forward strand.
TCGAGCTGCTGCTGCGGCTCGGCGAAGTGGTGCACCGCGAAGCGGCAGAACGCGAGATCGAAAGAGTCGTCGGGGAACGGCAGGGTGGCGACGTCGGCGCGCGTCAGTGCGATCCGCTCGACGTCGCGATCGCAAAACCGCCGCCGGGCGACGTCGAGCAGCTCCGGCGTGAGATCGGCGCCGACGACACGACCGACCCGGTCCGTGATCGCCTCGCCCTGGTGCGCGGCGCCGCATGCCGTCTCCAGCACGAGCATCGACGGATCGAGTGGCTCCAGGTGTCGAATGACCCACGCGGCGAGGTGAGGGTCGGCGAAGAACGAGTCGTCGCTCTCGAACGTCGGGGATTGCCGCCGGAACTCGGTGCGTACAGCGCGGTTGTGCTCGGTCGCCATCGCGCCGATTCTGGCAGCTGCGGTCCGGCCGCTTGAAGAGTTAGTTCAGGATCACGAGCACGGTGTCGAGATCGAGCGCCTTCACCTCGCGCTGCACGCATACGGGAACGTTGGCGACGCGCACGTGGCGCCCGGAGTTCTCGAACGCACGGTGGATCGTGGCGAGCATCCTCGTCCCCGTCCCGTCGGCGAACTCGATGCCGCCGAGATCCAGGGTGAGATCGCCGGTGATGCCGCGATCCAGGCACGCGCGCGCGAGTTGGATGGCACCGATCTCTTCGAGGTCGCCGCCGATCCGCATCGTGGCCGTGCCGTTGTTGCGTAGCAGCTGGTACCGAAGGCTCGGAGTCGGCGTGGTCACGTCCAACACCTTTCTGGCCTCGCCTGGCCTTGCGACCTGGGTGGAAGCGGGAGCCATCCCGGGGGAAGCAACAGGGGGTGGCTCCCGCTCCCTGGGGGTCCGATTCGGCCACGTGTCGCCTGGGTCGGCCCAACCGGCTCGATACCAGCGAACCGTCTTCGTACTCGGCGTTCAACGCACGGCGGGTGAATGGTGGGTGAACGGTTGCGCCGTCCACAACGGCCTGTGGAATCGATGCACGGCTCCCCTACCGGTCGGTAGCGACGCCCGCGGCGTCGCGCTCGCTCCACTCAACCGATCTCTTGCGCCCTCCGACGGGTCAGAGGTCGCCCTTCGGGATAGCGTCCGCCGAATGATGTTCCACCGCGAGCGCGTCCTGTTCCTCGCCGCGCCGCTCGTTGCGTCGCTCGCCCTCGCCGCGCCTGCGGGCGCCACCGACTCGAAGAGTGACAAGGCCATCCTCAAGGCGGGCGTGGTGACGAAGGCCGACGTCCCGACCACGTGGACGTCGAGGAAGGCTGCGAGCACTGACCGTACGTTCCAGGGTGTCCCCGAGTGCAAGGAGATCCGGGACGCGGTCAGCACCGCCAAGAAGAAGGAGCCGCGCGCGCAGTCGCGAGAGTTCGAGGACCCCGCCAACGGCGGCACCACGTCGGCGGACAGCATCGTCTACGCGTTCTCGAACGTGAACGCGGCCACGAAGTTCGTCGCTTCGTACCAGAGCCCTGCCGCTCCGACGTGCTTCGAGGCTGGCACCAGGAAGGTGCTGAGCAACACGCAGGCCGCCGGGTCGCCGACCGTCTCGCCCGTGACCGACCTCCAGGGTGTGGGTGACGACGCGGTCGGCTACGAGATCGCGGTCCCGTTCAGCTCGGGTAGCCAGACGGCGACGCTGTAC
>JBKOZX010000237.1:0-6150 GCA_046726115.1 Actinomycetota bacterium
GGGCACGGCGGAGCAGCAGAACCGCATCCTCCCGAAGATGGCGTCGGCGGAAGAGACATGGTGCCAGGGGTGGTCGGAGCCCAACGCAGGCAGCGACCTCGCCGGCATCAAATCGCGTGCCGCGCGCGACGAGCCCGGCGGCGGCTGGCGCTTGTCCGGTCAGAAGACGTGGACGACACGGGGCGCGTTCTGCGACCAAATGTTCGGCCTGTTCCGCACCGACCCGGAGGCGGAGCGCCACCGCGGGCTCACGTACTTCCTCGTCGACCTGCACGCCGACGGCGTGACCGTGCGGCCCGTCGAGCGACTCGACGGCGACGAAGGCTTCGCCGAGGTGTTCCTCGAGGACGTGTTCGTGTCCGATGACGATGTGCTCGGCGCGGTGAACGAGGGTTGGCGGGTCGCGATGGCGACGACCGGCTCCGAGCGCGGCCTGACCCTACGGAGCCCCGGCCGCTTCATGGCCGCGGCCGCTCGGCTCGTCGATCTGTACCGCGCCCACGCGGACCATGCGGACCCGACGGTGCGTGACGCGGTCGTGCGCGCCTGGATCGACGCCGACGCGTACCGGTGGCAGACATTCTGGACGGTGACCCGCCTCGCGGACGGGAAGCGCGCCGGCCCCGAGGCCAGCCTCGTGAAGATCTTCTGGTCGGAGCTCGACGTGCGCCTGCACGAGACCGCGCTGCGGCTGCTCGGCGAGCGCGCCGAGCTCGTCAACGGTGACGACGCCGCGTGGATGAAGGGATGGGAGTTCTCGCTCTCGGGTCCGATCTACGCCGGCACGAACGAGATTCAGCGCAACGTGGTGGCCGAGCGCGTGCTCGGCCTACCCCGGCGGTAGGCGTCGTGCGCTTCGCGTTCACCGACGAGCAGCTCGCGATGCGCGACGCGGTGCGCGCCTTCCTCGAGAAGGAGTGCCCGCCCAAGGTCGTGCGCGACGCCTGGACCAACGACACCGGCCGGTCGGGCCTCTGGCCCCGCCTGGGCGAGATGGGCGTGCTCGGCGTGCTCGCCCCCGAGGGGCAGGGTGGGTTCGGCGGGGACGTTCTCGATCTGGTGCTGCTGCTCGAGGAGACGGGGCGGGCCGCGCTCCCCGAGCCGGTCGTCGAGCACGCGGTAGTCGCGATCCCCCTCCTCGACGACGCGCGCGCCGCGGCGTCGGGTGACGTCACCGTGACCGCGGCAACGCCCTCCGGGCTCGTGCCGTACGCCGACAGCGCCGATGTCGTCCTGTACGACGGCCGGTTCGTCGATCCCGGCGAGTTGCAGCTCCACCCTCAGAAGTCGGTCGACGGCTCCCGGCGTGTGTTCTCGGTACAGCCCGTGCCGTCGTCGACCGACGATGATGCGTTCGATCGCGCCGCGCTCGGTGTGGCCGCGCAGCTCATCGGCCTCGCCAAGCACATGCTCACGACCACGGTCGAGTACGCGAAGAGGCGCGAGCAGTTCGGCGTCCCAATCGGCTCGTTCCAAGCGGTGAAGCACCACCTGGCGAACGTCGCGCTGGCGCTCGAGTTCGCCCGCCCGCTCGTGTACCGCGCCTCGTGGTCGATCGCGCACGGCGATGGCAACCGCTCCGCGCACGTCTCGATGGCGAAGGCGCACGCGTCGGACGCGGCCCTCCTCGCCGGCCGGATCGCGCTCCAGGTACACGGCGCCATCGGCTACACAACCGAGTACGACCTCCACCTCTGGATGAAGCGGGCGTGGGCACTGGCGGCGGCCTGGGGCGACGCCGCGTGGCACCGGAGCCGCGTCGGGCGTGCGATCCTTGAGGGCGAGACCTCCCTCGCAGAGGAGCAGTGATGGCCGAGGCCTACATCGTCGACGCGGTGCGGACACCGGTGGGCAAGAAGGGCGGCGGCCTCGCCGGCGTCCACCCCGCCGACCTCGGCGCGCACGCCATCGCCGGCCTCGTCGACCGCACCGGCGTCGACCCGGCTGCGGTCGAGGACGTGATCTTCGGCTGCGTCGACACGATCGGACCGCAGGCCGGCGACATCGCGCGCACGTGCTGGCTCGCCGCCGGGTTGCCCGACGAGGTGCCGGGCACGACGGTCGACCGCCAGTGCGGCTCCTCGCAACAGGCCGTGCACTTCGCGGCGCAGGCCGTCATGAGCGGCACGAACGACGTCGTCGTCGCCGGCGGCGTCCAGAACATGAGCATGATCCCGATCTCGTCGGCGATGACGGTGGCGCAGCCGATGGGGTTCGACGACCCGTTCACGGGGTCCGAGGGGTGGCGCGTCCGCTACGGCACGCAAGAGGTGTCACAGTTCCGCGGCGCGGAGATGATCGCCGAGAAGTGGGGCGTCTCCCGCGACGACATGGAAGCATTCGCCCTCGAGAGTCACCGGCGCGCCGTCACCGCCATCAACGAGGGACGCTTCGAGCGCGAGATCCTCCCCTACCGAGACGTCACGACCGACGAGCCCCCGCGCCGCGACACCTCGCTCGAGCGGATGGCGTCGTTGCCGGCGCTGGTCGACGGTGGACGGCTCACCGCCGCGGTGTCGAGCCAGATCTCCGACGCCGCCGCCGCGATGCTCGTCGTGTCGGAGCGTGGGCTCCAGCAGCACGGCTTGACGCCCCGCGCCCGCATCCACCATCTGAGCGTGCGGGGCGCCGACCCGATCTACATGCTCACCGCGCCGATCCCGGCAACCGCATACGCGCTCGAGCGCACGGGCATGACGCTCGACGAGATCGATCTCGTCGAGATCAACGAGGCGTTCGCCTCAGTCGTGCTCGCGTGGCAGAAGGAGACGGGCGCGGATCTCGGCAAGGTGAACGTCAACGGCGGCGCGATTGCGCTCGGGCACCCGCTCGGCGCGACCGGGGCGCGGCTCATGACCACGCTGCTGCACGAGCTCGACCGCACCGGTGGCCGGTGGGGCTTGCAGACGATGTGCGAGGGCGGCGGCCAGGCCAACGTGACGATCCTCGAGCGCCTGGGATAGCCCCCGATGCGGCGCGCAGGGGGACTATTTGGACCCCAGTGCACGCATCAAGAACGGGCGGGCTCTCCGCGGATCGGTAGTTCGGCGGCGCGGTAGACGGCGTCGATCACGCGCATGTTCTGGACCGAGTCGGCCGGCGGCGTGAGCACGGGCGTGCCGTGCAGGACCGCGCTGGTGAGCGCCTCGAGTTGATACGTGTACGTCGGCTTGCGCGGGAACTTCTCCCGCCGCTTCGTGCCGTCGCTCCGCACGGTGAACCGGTGGAGGAACTGCGGGCCGGTCTGGTTGAACACGCGGAGCTCGCCCCGATCGCCGGTCGCCCGGATGGAGAGCTTGAGCAGCGTGCTCGACCAGAGCGCGCTCGTCATGCGCCCCGTGTGCCCCGCCGGCCACCGCCTGTCGGCCTGCATCCACCGGTCGATGTTCGGTGACCGGAGACGGGCTCGTGCATCAGTGACCTCGGGCTCGTCGCCGCCGAGCAGGCGCAGCTGGTGCACCGTGTAGGACCCGACGTCCATCGTGGCGCCGCCCGCGAGGTCGTACCGGTAGCGGATGTCCTTGAACAGCGGCAGCGGGATGCACATCCACACCTCGACGTGCTGGAGCGTGCCCAGCTCGCCGCCGGCAACGACGTCATGCATCCGCTGCGCGAGCGGGTGGTACCGGTAGTGGAACGCCTCCATGACGACGAGGCCGGTTCCCTCGGCAGCCTGAGCCACGGTCTCGGCTTCGGCGGCGTTGGCGGTGAACGGCTTCTCGCACAGCACGTGCTTGCCCGCCGCGATCGCCTTCAGCGTCCACTCGGCGTGCAGCCCGTTGGGGAGCGGGTTGTAGATCGCATCGACCTCGGGGTCGGCGATCACGTCGTCGTACGTGGCATGCACCTTGGGGATGTCGTGCTTGCGGGCGAACTTCTCGGCCCGGGCGACGTCACGGGCGGCGATCGCGACAACCTCGGCCGCCGCCACGTCGCGCGCGGGCTTGATCAACGCGCCGGGGGTGATGCGCGCCGCGCCCATCGTGCCGATCCGGACGGTGTCCACGGCGGTCACGCTCCCACGAGCGCGCGGTACTCGTCGAGCACGGGAAGCACGACGTCGCGGCCGCCGACCGGCACCCGCAGCACCACTTCGTCGATCCCGATCGACGCGTAGTACTCGAGCTTGCCCGGGTCGGGGATCGTCCCGAACGGAACGACACGGACGTCGGTGGGGTCGCGCCCCGCCTTTTCCACGGCGCGGTGCAGATCGGGCAGCGCGTCGCGCACGCCGGCGCCGCCGATCGGGATCCAGCCGTCGGCGTACTCGGCAACGTGCGCGAACAGCGTCGGGCCCGCCGCGCCGCCGATGAGGATCGGCGGCCAAGGCTCCTGCACGGGCTTGGGCCACGACCAGCTCGGCGGCAGACGCACGAACTCGCCATCGAAGCTCGCCTCGTCGTCGGCCCAGAGGCGCTGCATCGCCAGCACGTGCTCGCGGGCGACAGCCCGCCTGCTCCGCATCTCGACGCCGTGGTCCTCGATCTCGTCGGCGTTCCAGCCGAAGCCGATGCCGAACACGAACCGGCCACCCGAGAGGTAATCGAGGCTCGCCACCGCCTTCGCCGTCACGATCGGGTCGCGCTGCGCAACCAGGCAGATACCGGTCCCCACGCGCAATCGCTCGGTGGCCGCCGCCGCCATCGTCATCGCAGCGAACGGGTCGAACGCCCGCTTGTAGTAGTCGGGCAACACCGCGTCGCCCGTCGGCGACGGTGTGCGCTGACTCACGGGGATGTGCGTGTGCTCGGGGACGTACAGCGACGCGAACCCGCGCTCCTCCGCCGCACGCGCGAGGTCGTCCGGACGCATCGCCTGGTCCGTCGCGAACATCGTCACGCCAAAATCCACGGCCGTACCGTATCGGGCGTCCTAAGGAACGGATCAGACAGGCATTGTCGGCCGTGGGCGTGCCGCCGTCGTCGACCTCGAGGACGCCGAGCTGGGCATTCGCCCAGACGACCGCTACGCCTACATCCCACCCAAACCCCAGTGGATCCGCCGCCGCGTCCACGACAACTCGACGCGCATCCCGATCGCCATCCTCGTCGGGCTCGCCCTGTTCTTCGTCCTCGGTGCATGGCTGCGGCGTCCGGGGCGATCGGGCTGCCGCGCCGCGCAACGGCGCCGTGGCCGAGCTCCCGGCCGGCCCTACGACGGCGGCGATGACGAACGGCAACAACGCCGTCGTGGTCGTCGATCACCGCGCGTACGTGGTCCCGCGTTCCCTCGACGGCGCTGCGCCGAGCATCGGGCCCGCCGTCGAGGTGTTCCCCTCGCAACAGAATGGGGCGCGTCTGGCTCCTCACGTACCCGGCCGACGGGACGGTCGTCGCGCGCGAGGTCGATCTCACGGTCGTCGCAACGGCGTCGCCGGCGGCAAGCTCGTCATCGACCGGCCCAGCGCCGACGGCACGCGCTCAATCGCGACGTGGGACCCCCGCATGCCGGCCGAGCCCACGGGCACATTCCCCACCGGCGCCTTGTTCGCGGCTTCGGGCCGGGACATCGTCGCCAGCCGACCGTCGGGATGCGCCGCCGAGGTCACGCCTACGCGATCTCCAACCCGCGCCTGGAAGGCGCGGCGCTGCTCACCGGCTAGCGGCCCCGCCTGGCTAGGCGGGCATCACCGAGCCGCCGTCGACGCAGAGGACCTGGCCGGTGACGAGGGCGGCATCCTCGCTGGAGAAGAACACGGCAGTGCCGGCGAGATCCTCCGGCTCGAGCTTGCGCTTCATCGCGCTCATCGCCGGGAGCATGTCGATGAACGCCTCGGGAACAATCTTCCTCGTCGCCTCGGTCATCGTCACCCCGGGGGCGATGCAGTTGACGGTGATGTTGTACTGCCCGAGCTGCGAGGCGAGGAACTTCGTGAGCCCGAGGACGCCCCACTTCGTCTGGCTTTAAGTGAACCCGGCGACTTCCTTGAACTCGGCGACGGGCATGATGTTGTACAGGTAGGCGGCGCCCGACGACTGGTTGATGATGCGCCCCCAGCTCTGCTCGACCATGGTCGGCGCGCAGGCCCGCGCCATCAACCATGCGCCGTGCAGGTTCACGCTGAAGACCTTCTGCAGGTACTCGTAGTCGTTGCGCTCGTTGTCGATGTCGTAATAGAGCGCGGCGTTGTTGACCAGGATGTCGATCCCG
>JBKOZX010000238.1:0-16288 GCA_046726115.1 Actinomycetota bacterium
AGCCGTGGCCTCGGGGGGTTACTTCAGGAACTCGGGGACGTCGAACTCGTCGTCGTCGAACTCGAGGTCGTCCGGCCCTCCGAGCGCCGCTTCTTCCTCCTGGAGGCCGAGCGGCTGCGCACGCCGCTCGCCGGACCGCCCGCGGTTCCGCTCGCCCTCGTACCGGTCGAAGCCGGCGGCGATGACGGTGATGCGGACCTCGTCGCCGAGGGCGTCGTCGATCACGGCGCCGAAGATGATGTTCGCGTCCGGATGCGCGGACTGGCAGACGATCTCGGCCGCCTCGTTCACCTCGAACAGACCGAGGTCCGACGGTCCGGAGACGTTGAGCAGCAGGCCGCGGGCGCCCTCGATGCTCGCCTCGAGCAGCGGGCTGGCCATGGCCGCCCGGGCCGCGCTGATCGCGCGTCCCTCGCCCGACGCATACCCGATGCCCATGAGGGCGGTGCCGGCGTCCTTCATGATCATGCGCACGTCGGCGAAGTCGGTGTTGATGAGGCCGGGCGTCGTGATCAGGTCGGCGATGCCTTGCACGCCCTGCAGCAACACCTCGTCGCACATCTTGAACGCGTTGAGCATCGACGTGTGCTCGTCGGACAACTGGAGCAGGCGGTCGTTCGGGATCACGATGAGGGTGTCGAGCTTGCCCTTGAGCCACTCGACGCCGTTCTGCGCCTGGATGGCGCGGCGGCGGCCCTCGAACGTGAACGGGCGGGTGACGATCCCGATCGTGAGCGCGCCGACGCTGCGGGCGATCTCGGCGATGATCGGGGCGCCCCCGGTACCCGTGCCGCCACCTTCGCCGGCGGCGATGAAGATCATGTCGGCGCCCTTGAGCACCTCTTCGATCTCGTCGCGATGCTCCTCGGCGGCGTCGCGACCGACCTCGGGGTCGGATCCCGCGCCGAGGCCTCGCGTCCGCTCACGTCCGACGTCGAGCTTCACGTCGGCGTCACTCATGAGCAGCGCCTGCGCGTCGGTGTTGACGGCGATGAACTCGACGCCCTTGAGACCCGCGTCGATCATGCGGTTCACCGCGTTGCAGCCGCCGCCACCGACGCCGATGACCTTGATCACGGCCAAATAGTTCTGCACGTCATGCAGCATGTCGGCCTTCTTGTTCTCGTTCACGCGCTTGTCGGACGGTCTCGCGCCCTCCGGCGTCGCGTCGCCGGCCCCTCGCCCGCTGCCCCTCCCGGGGTAACGAGCATTCTCGCAGGTCGCGGTGACCGGGGTGAAAACCCTGCGCCGCGAGCGCAGACGACAGTTATGTCAACCGCTGCGAGTGGTCGATCACGGTACACGACACGAACCCCACGATCAACATCCGAAGCAGCGCGGGCCGACCTCAGCCGGTGACCGGCGCAGCGGGCACGCGCACGTCGATGTATGCCGGCGGCGCGCCCGCCGTCGCGCCGAGTACGGCGAGCGCGACGCGTGCTTTCGCCGCGACGTGATCGGACGTCCCGAGCCGGATCTCGGGCCCTGCACGCAGCACAAGCGTGATGCCACCGCCCTGGGCGACGACCCGAGCGGTCCGAAGCTGCAATTCCGCGGGGAGCTTCTCGATGACGCCGGCTGCACCAACGGGAGCGATGTCGCGTCCCGGGCGTGGGACTGTCGCGAGGCCGCCGAGCTCCGGGAGATCGCCCGGCGGTTCGGCCGCGTCGGCGAGAACACGGCCCCGCCCGTCGACGAGCGCGACCCGGTCCGGCGCCCTGCGCACCCACGCCACCGGGCGGCGCTCGGTCACGTGGATGTCGACGTCACCGGAGAAGCGCCGGTCGACACGGGCGCGGTCGACCCATGGGACCCGCTCGACCTGGGCCTCGATCGCACCCACATCGACGAACAGCAGCGGGTCGCCCCGGTGGACGCTCGCGGCGCGGCGCAGCTCGTCGGGTGTCGCGTGCTGCGCCCCGGTGATGCGGACATGCTCGACGTCGAGAAGCGCCGAATGGATGACGAGCCACGCGGCGCCGGCCAGGCAGCCGACGAGCACGAGCGCGATGAGCCACCGGAGGCGCCGGCGACCCTCGGCTCGTTTCACTGCGACGCGACGGTCCCGGATGCGGGGGTCGATCGCTTTGCGCGGCGCGGGCTTCCGCTTGGGGCGGGGAGACCGCTTCGGCCGCGGTCTCGCGCGCGTCGTCATGTGCCCTCGGAATCGTCGCCGACGACGTGGAGCTCCGGTTCCAGCTGCACGCCGGTGGCGTCGGCGACGCGGCGCCGGACCTCGGCCACGAGGTCACGCACGTCGCGGGCGGTTGCGCCCGGCTCGGCTTGGAAGAAGTTGGCGTGCTTGTCGGAGACCACCGCCCCGCCGACGCGCAGGCCCTTCAGGCCTGCGGCCTCGATGAGACGGCCGGCGCTATCACCGGGCGGGTTCCGGAACACGGACCCCGCGTTCTGCCCCCCGGGCTGGTTCTCCCGCCGCCAGCGCACGATCTCAGTCAGGCGCTCCTCGCACGCGGCGGGGTCGTCTGCCGTGACGGCGAACTCCGCCTCGGTGACCACCTCGCTCGGGCGCAGGTTCGAGCACCGGTAGCCGAGGTCCAGGGCGGCGACGTCACGCAGATCAGGGGCGGCGGACACATCGCGGTCGAGCAGGTCGACGACCCGCGCGCGGCGGAGCACCTCGACGGTCTCGCGGCCGTGCCCGCCAGCGTTCATGCGCACCGCGCCACCGACCGACCCCGGGATCCCGACGAAGAACTCCAACCCCGCGAGGCCGCTCGCCGCCGCCCGGCGCGCCAGCACCGGCAGCGGGACCGCCCCGCCCGCGCGCACCACCGGCGCCGCGTCGACGCCCCCGTCACGACCGCCGGTCGGGAGCTGCACGGCCTCGAAGTCGCCCTCGAGCAGCACGACCAAGCCCGAGAAGCCGGCGTCGGACATCAGCAGGTTCGAGCCGCGCCCGGTCACGAGCAGGGGGGGCTGCTGGCGGCGTGCCGCCTCGGCGACGGTCGCGAGCGCGTCGACCGATTGCACCCTGACGAGCACCGCGACCGGGCCGCCGATCCGATAGGTGCTCAACTCGGCGAACGACGCGTGCTCGGTCGTCGCGTCCGGCAGTCGCTCGCGCAGCTCGCGGGCGAGTGTGGCGAAGTCGCCGGGCGCGTTCACGACGCTGCCTGCAGCAGCCACTCGTCGGGCACGGTCGTGAGATCTCCGGCACCGAGCGTGAGCACCACGTCGCCACGTCGCGCGAGACGGAGCGCGTGCTGCACCACGTCGGCGCGCCGAGGGAGGTACACGACGGGCAGCGCCGGATGCGCGTCGAGCACGGCGCCGAGGATCAGGCGGCCGGACACGCCCGGCTGCGGGGTTTCGTTGGCGGCGAACACGTCGGTGAGCACGACGAGATCGGCGTCCGTGAAAGCGTCGGCGAAGTCACGCCAGAGTCGCGCCGTGCGCGTATACCGGTGCGGCTGGAACACGACGACCACCCGACGCCACCCACCCTCGCGGGCCGCACGGATCATCGCCGTGATCTCTCCCGGGATGTGCGCGTAGTCATCGACGAGCGTGACCCCGTCGATCTCGCCCCGGAACTGGAAGCGACGAGCGACGCCGCCGAAGCCTCGCAGCGCCTCCGCGGCGGCCTCGAACGGCGCACCGAGCTCGAGCGCCAGCGCGACTGCGCCGGCGGCGTTGACGGCGTTGTGGCGGCCCGGGACCGGCAGCTCGATCGTGCCGAGCTCGGCGCCGCCGCGATGGATAGTGAAGCGGCTGCCGGTTCGCTCGCCCTGGTATGACGCAATGCGATAGGTCGCGTCGTCGTCGAATCCGTACGTGACCGTGCCCGGATGGGCGCCGGCGAGCAGGCGGGCGACGGGATCGTCGACGCAGACCACGCGGGCGCCGTCGATGCCCCCGAGAAACGTGTCGAAGGCGTCGGTGAGCTCGGCGAAGCCGCCGTAGTAGTCGAGGTGGTCGGGCTCGACGTTGGTGACGATGGCGGCGTCCGACGCCAGCTCGAGGAACGTGCCGTCGCTCTCATCGGCCTCGACGACGAGCCACTCCCCCGCGTCATAGGCGGCGTTGGTGCCGACTTCGTTGAGATCGCCGCCGATGATGAAGCTGGGCTGCCATCCGGCGGCACGCAGGATCAGTGCCAGCATTGATGACGTCGTCGTCTTGCCGTGACTGCCGGCCACCGCCACCGTGCGGCGTGTCGCCGTGAGTGCACGGAGCGCGTCAGCGCGGCGGAGCACGGGGAGGCTCTGTTCGACTGCGGCGCGAACTTCCGGGTTCGAGGCCGGGATGGCGGTGGACACGACGACGGCGTCCGTATCGGTCGGGAGGTTCTCGGCGCGGTGGCCGACGTCGGCGCGGATCCCGAGGAGCCGGAGGCGCTCGACCCCGCCTGACTCCTTGAGGTCGGAGCCGGTGACGCGGTGGCCCATACGGACGAGCACCGTGGCGATCGCGCTCATCCCGGCGCCGCCGATGCCCACGATGTGCACCCGTCGCGGCGCCGAGAGGTCGAGCTCGTACCGCACGTCACCGGGCACCGGCGACCTCCTCCACCAGGTCCGCGAGCCGGGCGGCGGCGTCGGGGCGGGCGAGGCCGTTCGCGGCCGCCGCCATCGCGTCGAGGCGCGCCGGGTCGGCGAGCAGTGTGCGCAGCTCGGCGTCCAAGCGGGCGCCGTCGCACTCGTCGTCGGACACGACCACGGCCGCGCCTGCGTCGACGAACGCCGCCGCGTTGCGCGTCTGGTGATCGCCGGGCGCGCCCGGGAGAGGCACGAGCACCGCCGGGACGCCGGCCGCCGCGAGCTCCGCGACCGTGACGGCGCCGGATCGGCACACAGCCACCGTTGTGCGCGCGTACAGGTGTTCCATGTGGTCCTCGTACCCGACGAGCTCGTAGCGCAGGGCGTCGCCCGGGCGGCGGATCACGTTCAGTCGCGCCGAACACGCCTCGTAGTTTCGCGAACCGGTCACGTGATGCACTGCGACATCGGATCGGTCCCGCCACCGGTCGTACAGATCCAACGCGGCGTCGTTGATGCGGCCGGCACCCAGGCTGCCGCCGAACACCGCCACGAGCGGTAGGACCGGATCGGGGGCTCGCCGCGTTCCCGCGACCTCGGCCCGGACGGGATTGCCGGTGAGCACGGCGCCCGGGAGGGGCGTGCCCGGCAGCGAGACGGCGGCCCGTGCCCCCATGCGCACCGCGAGTCGGTTCGCGAGCCCGGGTGCCGCGTTCTGCTCGTGGACGACCGCCGGCACCCGCCGAAGACGCGCCGCGACCAGGCACGGCAGCGAGGCGTACCCGCCGACGCCGACGACGATCTCGGGTCGCATCCGGCGCACGAGACGACGCGCTCGCACGAATGCCGCCATCGTGTCCCAGGCGGCGCGCACGTTCGCCAGCGTCACCCGCCGCTGCAGACCCCGCCCGGGCAGGAGATCGATCGCGTACCCGGCGTCGGGAACGACGCGCGCTTCGAGGCCGCGCCGTGCGCCGACGAACCGGATCGTGTCCCGGGTGTGACCACGGGCGACGAGCTCACTGGCGAGCGCCAGCGCCGGGTACACGTGACCCCCGGTCCCGCCCCCGGTGATCACAGCAAAGACCTCGCCCTCCGCTCTGGCCTGCGTCACCGCGCTTGGCGGGCGACGTTCCCGAGAATGCCGGCGGCAACCATCGTGAACACGAGGGCGGACCCGCCGAACGAGACGAACGGGAGCGGGATTCCCGAGACGGGCAGCAGACCGATGACGGCGCCGATGTTGATCGCGGCCTGGCCGACGACCCACGCCGTCACGCCCGCCGCGAGCAGGGTGCCGAAGCGGTCGGGCGCTCGCGCCGCGGCGCGTGTCCCGAGGACGGCGAACGCGACGAACAAGCCGACGACCAGGAGGCAGCCGACGAGACCAAGCTCCTCGCCGATGATGGCGAAGATGAAGTCCGTGTGCGCGTTCGGGAGGAAGAGCCATTTTGCGCGTCCGGCGCCGAGCCCGACGCCGGTCCAGCCGCCGCTGCCGATTGCGATGAGGGATTGCGAGATCTGGTAGCTCGTGCTCGACGAGCCGGATGACGGGTTCAGGAACGAGAAGACACGGGCCCGCCGGTACGGCTCGGCCAGCGCCAGCACGGTTCCTGCCATCACCGCGACGCCGCCGAACACGGCGAGGTGGCGGAGACGGATCCCGCCGACGACGAGGACGGTGGTCGCGATCAGCAGGAGCACGATCGTCGAGTCGAGGTCGGGCTCGCGCAGCACGAGCGCGCCGGTGACGGCGAGAACGATGAGGACGGGCCGCAGGACCCGGCGCCAGTCGTGGAGGTCACGGGCGCGACGTGCGAGGAGGTCGGTCGCGTACACGAGGAGCGCGAGCTTGGCGATCTCTGTCGGCTGGAACCGGAAGGAGCCGGCGCCGAGCCAGCGGCGCGACCCGGCCACCTCGATCCCGATACCCGGGACCAACACGGCCAGGAGGAGCACGATGCTCACGACGAGGAGGGGTCGGGTCCACCGGCGCCACGCGTGGTAGTCGATGCGCGCCGCGACCATGAACGCGATCGCAGCCACGGCGGTCCACGCCACCTGGCGCTCGAAGAAGTACCACGCCGACCCGTAGTCCGTGAGCGACGACACCGACGAGGCGGACAGCACCATCACCCCACCGATGACGTTCAGGACCGCGACGGTGGCCACGAGCAGCAGGTAGTTCGGCGTGCGTTCTGCACCCGCGGTGACCCACCGGTGGCGGAGCGCGTGGAGTGATGCCGTCGCCGCGGTCACGCGACACCTCGTTCGCTCAGACGCGCCACTTCGCGCGCGAAGTCGTCTCCCCGAGCTGCGTAGCTCGTGTACCAGTCGAACGATGCGCACGCGGGTGAGAGCAGCACGACATCGCCCGGCTGTGCGCGTCGCGCGGCAGTGGCCACCGCGTCGCGCATCGAGTCGACGTGGAAGACGGGCACCGTGCCGGCGAATGCTGATTCCACGTCGTGCGCAGCCTCGCCCATTACGACCACCGCGCGAAGGCGCGACGCGAGCGGACGGAGCACCGACAGGTCCAGGCCCTTGTTGCGGCCACCGGCGAGAAGCACGACGCGCCCTTCGCGCTCGCCGAACGCGCCGACCGCGGCGACCGTCGCGTGCGGGTTCGTGGCCTTCGAGTCGTCGTAGTAGTGCACACCACCAGCATTGCCGATGCGCGCGACGCGGTGGTGGAGCCTCGGGTACTCGCGCAGCGCGCGCTCGACGGCGTCGCTCGTCGCGCCCACCGCCAGAGCGGCTGCGGTTGCCGCGAGCGCGTTGGCGCGGTCGTGCGGAGCGCTCAAGGGCAGCGGCGCGACATCGACGATCGCCGCGCCGGCGGGGTCCGCGAGGACGCTGTCCTCGATTCGAAACGTGCCGGGGCGCGCTTCCAGCGAGAACGCCACGCGCCGCGCCAGCGCGGCTTCTGCCAAACGAGTCGCGACATCGTCGTCGCCGTTGAACACCAGGAGATCGTTGTCGCGTTGGTTCGCGAATAACCGCGACTTGGCGGCGGCGTACTCGCCGAACGACCCGTGCCAGTCGAGGTGGTCGGGAGCGACGTTGAGCAGCACGGCGACCTGGGGCCGGAACGCCTCCGTCGTGGACGCCAGCTGGAACGACGAGACCTCGGCCACGAGGACGTCGGCGCCGGCGTCGGCGGCGTCGAGCAACGCGAACCCGATGTTGCCGGCGCCCAGCGCGGGCACGCCGGCGGCGTCGAGCATCGCTGCGATCAGCGTCGTCACGGTCGTCTTGCCGTTCGTCCCGGTGACGCCGACGAGCGTCTTCCCCCGCGCGGCGGCGACCTCGGCGCCCAGGTCGACCTCGGCGCGGACGGGTACGCCCGCCCGGTGGGCGGCGGCGATCGCAGAGTGGCGGAGCGTCGCGCCGGGGCTGGGCACGAGCGTGTCGGTGTGGCGGACGAGGTCGGCCACCCGATCGAGAGACGGACGTTCGACGATCGCGGCGCCGACCGCGCGCGCGGCTGACACGCGCTCGTGGTACACGTCGTCATCCGCCGGCGCGTCCTCGACCACGGTGACGTCGTCGCCGGCCGCGGCGCAGTGGCGGACGACGGCCTCGCCGGTGACGCCGAGCCCCAGCACGAGCACGCGGCTCAATCGATCACCCCCGGGATACGAATGAAGTCGGCGTTGAACAGGCCCAGCCCGAACGCGACACAGAGGCCGGCGAACAGCCAGAAGCGGACGATCACGGTGAACTCCGGCCAGCCGCCTACTTCGTAGTGGTGGTGGATCGGCGCCATGCGCAGGACGCGTCGGTGAAAGCCCCGAAACGCGACGACCTGCGCGATGACGCTCAGGGTCTCGACGACGAACAAGCCGCCCAGGATCGGCAGCAGGAGGTCGGTGTTGGTCAGGAGCGCGAGCCCGGCGACCCCGGCGCCGATCGCGAGTGACCCGGTGTCACCCATGAAGATCCGAGCGGGCGCCGCGTTCCACCACAGGAAGCCGGCACATGCGCCGGCCATGCCGGCGGCGATGACCGCGAGGTCGAGCGAGTTCGCGGCGAAGCCGCCGGGCGCGGTCGTCCCGCCGATCGACCCGTACACGGCGGGATGGCGGAACTGCCAGAAGGCGATGACGGTGAACGCGAAGAACACCAGCGTCGCAGTTCCGGACGCGAGCCCGTCCATCCCGTCGGTGATGTTCACCGCGTTCGCGGAGCCGAGAATGATGAAAATGGCCCACACGGCCCACAGCCACGTGCCGAGGTTGAGATCGATGAGGCGCGTGAACGAGAGATGTGTCGACGTGTCGACGTAGCGCAACGCGAGCAGGGCGAAGCCGACCGCGACTGCGAGCATCCCGGACGTCTTGCCGCGCTTGCGCAGTCCCAGGTTGCGGCCCTTCCGGACCCCTAGGTAGTCGTCGATGAAACCGACAGCACACATCGCGATGATGAGCAGCATCAGCGTCACGCCGGCGCGGGCAAACTTGATGTCGTTCGTCCGGACGTGCGCGACCACATAGCCGGCGAACGCGCTCGCGATGATCGCGATGCCGCCCATCGTGGGCGTTCCCGCCTTCGCGACGTGGGGGTGCGTGAACGGCCCGTCGTCGCGGATCTTCTGTCCGATCTGGCGTGCGCGCAGGAGCCGGATGAGAAACGGTGTGCCGAGGACGCTGAGGAGGAAGGCGACCGATCCCGACAGGAGGAGCGGGATCACGCGCCCACCGCCGCCGTAAGGGACTCGGCGACGCGCTCCAAGCCCACAGCCCGGCTTGCCTTGACAAGGACGGCGTCGCCGGCGTGGACCAAGTCGGCGACGGCCTTGCTCGCGCTGTCGGCGTCGTCGACCTCGATGACGAGGGTTCCGCCGCCAGCCAAACGCGCACCGTCGGCGATCGGCCGCGCACCGGAACCCACAGCGATCACGATGTCGACGTCCGACGAGACGGCCAGTCGCCCGATCCGCTGGTGCTCCGCGCGCGCGTGGTTACCCAGCTCGAGCATCTCCCCCAGCACGGCGATATGTCGCTTGCCGGTGGCGAGGTGGCGGAACGAGCGCAGCGCGGCCGCCATCGACGTGGGACTCGCGTTGTACGCGTCGTTGACGATCGTGATGCCGTCCGCCGTGCGAGTGACTTCCATGCGCCAGGCCGCGGTCTCCGCGCGCTCGAGGCCTTCGGCCACCCGTTCGAGTGGCGCGCCCAGCTCGAGCGCGACGGCGGCGGCCATGGCCGCGTTCAACGCCTGACGTTCGCCCCTGACCGAGAGGCTCACGGGCGTTGTGCCCCACGGCGTGAGGAGCAGGAAGCGGGGCCGGAGCTCGTCGTCGAGCACGACGTCGACGGCGCGGATGTGGGCTCCCGGCGCGTCACCGACTGCGACGGTGAGCACGCGCGCCCGCGTCCGCGCCGCCAGCGCGGGGGTGAACATGTCCCCGGCGTCGAGGACGGCGGTGCCGTCACGGTCGAGCGCTTCCAGGAGCTCGCCCTTGACACGCGCAATCCCTTCGCGCCCGCCGAGCGGTCCGGCGTGGGCCATGCCCACGTGCGTGATCACTCCCACCTGCGGCTCGGCGATCACGCACAGCTCGGCGATGTTGCCGGCGAACCGGGCGCCCATCTCGACCACCACGACCTCGGTGTCGTCGCCGGCCCCGAGGAGAGTGAGCGGGACCCCGGCCTCGTTGTTGAACGACAACGGGCTCGCGTGCACGCGGTGCGTCGCCCGGAGAGCGGCAGCGAGGAGATCTTTGGTCGCCGTCTTGCCCGCCGAGCCCGTGATGCCGACGACAGTCGCCGCCGGCAGCCGCCGACGCGCGAAGTGTCCCAAGGCTCCCAGCGCCGCCAGCGAATCGTCGACGCGGATGGCGGCACAGCCCTTCGGGACGCGCCCGGGTGGGCTGCTGACGAGCGCGACCGTCGCGCCGCGCGCCCAGGCGTCAGCGACGAAGTCGTGGCCGTCGCGCTCGCCGCGCAGCGCGATGAAGCAGCCGCCGGCCTCGAGTCGCCGCGTGTCGATGGCGTAGGAAGCGGCGCTGGCACCGCCGGCGCCGGTGAGCTTGCCCCCCGTCGCCTGGGCGATCTCCTTCGCGGTCAGGCGCATCCGAGCGCCTCCAGCTCCTCGCGGGCGACGACGCGATCGTCGAAGGGGATGGTGCGCTCCCCGATCGTCTGGCCGGTCTCGTGACCCTTGCCCGCGATCACCACGACGTCGCCCGGCCGGGCCCCGCTCAACGCGTGCCGGATCGCCGCGCGCCGATCGAGCTCCACCGCCACCGTGGCGGGCCCGTCTCGCAGCCCGTCGAGCACCGCCTTCGCGATGGCCTCCGGTGACTCGGAGCGCGGGTTGTCGGACGTGAGCACGACAACGTCGGCGCCGGCCGCGGCCGCGCGGCCCATGGCCGGTCGCTTCTCGCGGTCGCGGTCGCCGCCGGACCCGAAGACGGTGACCACGCGTCCGTGCTCGGCGAGCGGCCTCGCCGTCTCGAGCACGCGCACGAGCGCGTCCGGAGTGTGCGCGTAGTCCACCAGCACCGTGAACGCCTGACCGGCAACCACCCGCTCCAGCCGCCCGGGGACGACCACCGGGGAGTTGAGCCCCTCGGCGACGGCGACGAGGGGTACGCCGGACGCGAGCGCGGTGGCCGCGGCAGCCAGCGCGTTGCTGACGTTGAACCGGCCCAGGAGCGACGACACGATGGCAGCCCGCTTCCCCGTACGCCGGTCAGCGAGAACGAACCGGGTCTCCGTCGAGCCCAGCGTCACGTCCTCGGCCACCACGTCGACCCGGGTGCTCCGTCGTTGGTCGGACCGGGCGAACGTCAGCACGGGGAGCCCGGCGTCGTTCGCCCGGCGGGCGAGCTGGAGCCCGTAGCGGTCGTCGACGTTCACCGCCGCCGCCGCCGTGCGCGCGGGATCGAAGAGGCGCGCCTTGGCCTCGAAGTACGCCGGCATCGAGCCGTGGTAGTCGAGATGGTCCTGGCTGAGGTTCGTGAAGCACGCCGCGGTGAACCACGTTCCGTCGATGCGGCGCTGGTCCAGCGCGTGCGACGATGCCTCGAGCGCGACGGTGCGCACCCGAGCGTCACGCATGCGCGCCAGCAGCGCCTGCAGATCGTCGGCCTCGGGCGTCGTCCGCTCCTGCGGCACCGGCTCACCCTCGATGCGAGCACCGACGGTGCCAATGACCCCGACCCGGTCGCCCGCTGCCCGGGCGATCGCCTCGAGGAGGTACGTCACCGTGGTCTTGCCGTTGGTACCGGTCACGGCGAGGCAGTGGAGCGACCGAGACGGATGGCCGTAGAACGTCGCTGCGGCCGGGCCGAGAGCGGCGCGGACGCTCGCCACGCGCGCTTGCGCCACCGGAACTTCGAGCTCGCGCTCGACAAGCAGCGCAACGGCACCCGCGTCCGCGGCGTCGGGCGCGTACAAGTGGCCGTCGGTGACGGCTCCTGGGATGCACGCGAAGCAGCTGCCGCGTGAGACGCGGCGGCTGTCGTGCGTCATGGCAGTCACGTCGACGCCCCGGTCCCCCACCCACCCCAGAACGCCGACTCCGCCGAGGAGCTCGTGCAAGCGCACGGCCGTCCTCTCCATTGGCTCACGGGGCGGGCGTCAGGGTATCGGCCGGGCTCGAGGACCCGCCGTACGCGGGCGCGGCGGGCGCGGCCGGCGCCGGCGTGCCGGGCTGGACCCGCTCGCTGCGCAGCGCGAACTCCATGATCCGGGCGAACACGGGCGCCGACACCTGACCGCCGAAGTAGTTGTCCTGGGGTTCGTCGAGCACAACGATGGCCGACAGGCGCGGCGACTCGGCGGGAGCGAAGCCCGCGAACGACGCGACGTAGCGGTACGGCGGCTTGTCGTAGGGCGGCTTGCGCGCCGTGCCGGTCTTGCCGGCGACGGTGTACCCCGGGATCTGGGCCTTCGTGCCGGTGCCGCTCTCGACCACGCCTTGCAGCAGCGAGCGCATGGTGGCTGCCGCCGGCGGCGACACCACCGGGCGCGATTCGGGCATCGGCTGGTCGTGGCGCACGCCGTCGGCGCCGACCGTGGCGTCCACGAGCCGCGGCGGCCGGGTGCTTCCGCCGTTGGCGATCGTCGTGTACACGTCGAGCATCTGCATGGCGGTGACCGCGAGGCCGTTGCCGATCGGCATCGACGCCAGGCTCGTGTCGTTGTACTGGGACAGCGGGAGGAGGAGGCCGTCGGCCTCGCCCGGGAACCCGAGACCAGTCGGCGAGCCGAACCCGAACGCTCGGAGGTAGGCATCGAAGCGCTGCTTCCCGAGCTTGCGCGCGATCTGGATCGTGCCGACGTTCGACGACTCGCGCACGATGTCGCGCACTGTCATCGACTGCGGGTGTAGCTCCTCGTCCTTGTAGTCGGTGCCGTCGATCGTCAGCTGACCCGGCGTCTGGAACCAGGAATCCGGGTTCACCACGCCGTCCTGGAGCGCGCCCGCCACCGTGATCGCCTTGTTCGTCGAGCCGGGCTCGAAGACGTCGACGACGGGTCGGTTGCGCTCGTCGGGCGACGCGGGCTGGGCGGGATGGTCCTTGGTCGCCCCGTCGACGTTCGCCATCGCCAGGACGTCACCCGTGGTCACGTCCATGACGATCGCCATGCCGCCCTTCGCCTTCGCCTTGGTGACTTCCTCGGCAAGGATCTGCTCGGACTGGTACTGGAGGCTCTGGTCGATCGTGAGCACGAGATCGCCGCCCCGCTTCGACTCGGTCACGCTGCGCTCGCCGCCGGGCAGCTGGCGTCCCTGCGGGTCACGCTCGACCCGCACCTCGCCGGGCTTCCCCGTCAGCTGGTTGTTGTACTGCGCCTCGAGCCCGCCGAGCCCGTTGTTGTCGGTGCCGACGAAGCCGAGCACGGGAGCGGCGAGAGCGCCGTCCGGATAGAAGCGCTTCGATTCCGGCACGAAGTCGACGCCCGGGAGGTTCAACGCCTTCACCTTCAGCGCGGTGGCGTCGTCGACCTTCCGAGCGATGTACACGAATCCTTTGTCGCGCTGGGAGAGCCGATCTTGCAGCGCGGACGCGTCGACGCCGACGACCGGCGCCAGTTGCGCGGCGTACGCCGCCGGGTCGGTGACGACGTGCGGGTTCGCCCACACGGTCTGCTGGGGCACGGACGCGGCGAGGTCGTGGCCGTTGCGGTCGAACACGCTGCCGCGCTCGGCTGCCAGCTGCACCGTGCGCACGCGCTGGTCGAGGCCGAGGCGCGTGTAGCGATCGCGGCCGAGGGCCTGGAGGTCCACCAGGCGCGCGCCGACGGCGGCGAAGACGACGATCAGGGCGGCCAGGAGCCCGATCAACCGCCGGCGAGTCGCGTTCGGTCGCGGCTTCCAGACGGGACGCGCCGCGCGTCGCTCTTTGCGGTGCGCCAGGTACGTGCGGAGGTATGACGTTCGCGGCGGGCGTGGGGCCGCCTTCTTGCGCGCCGGGGCCGCCCCCTTGCGCTTCGGCTGCGTGACCGTCGGCTGGGCGCGCACCCGGACCGGCCGGGCCTGACGGTGCGGGCGCTGCCCGGGCGCAGCGCGACTCCGCGGCTCGCGCGGCGTCAGGCGCGTGAGCTTCCCGCTCCTGAGCTCCATCCGGCGCGCGCCGGTCGCGCGCCCATCACGGCTGGGTGCCAAGGTGGGGTTTCACCTTCTCCCACCCCTCTTGCAGCGTCGTCGACGTCTGGTCCGGCGCCGGGGCGGATGACGGGGCGTCGGGCACCACGAGGTAGGTCGGGACGTCGGCGGCGTGCACCATGCCCAGGGCGGTGGCGCGGTAGACGATCGCTGCCGGTGACGACTGTTGGGCGTACTGGAGACGCAGCTCCTGGTACCGCGCCTGGGCCGCCGTCGTCTGCCGGTCGAGCCGGTCGAGCTCGAGCTGACCTTGCGCGAGCTGCACGTGGAAGACGACCGCCGCGAGCAACGCTACGACGACGAGCGCGCCCAGCACCCACACCACGCGCCGGATCCGGCGCGCGTGAAGTTGCGCTTCGCGGTCGACGACCCGCAGCCGCGGCTTGCGCGCCTTCGACGGTGCTCGGAGCGGCGCCGGCCGCGCGACGCGCGACGTCGTTGGCGCACGTCGCGCGGCCGGACGCGCCGCTCGGAGCACTGTCGCAGCGCTACTCATGGCGTCTGCACCCTCTCGACGGCCCGCAGGCGCGCGCTCGCCGACCGCGGGTTGGCGGCGACCTCGTCGGAAGTCGGCCGGCGCGGCCGTCGGGTGAGGAGGCGGACGAGAGGATTGCGCCGTTCGGGCTCGGGCATGCCGGGAGGCACGGTGTCGTCCCGCCCCGCCCACGTGAGGAAGCGCCGTTTCACCAGCCGGTCCTCGAGCGAGTGGTATGCGACGACCAGGATGCGGCCGCCCGGCGTGAGCACGTGCACCGACTCGTCGAGGCCCTCGGCCAGGTTCGGCAGCTCCCGGTTGACCTCCATCCGGATGGCCTGGAACGTGCGGCGCGCCGGGTGGCGACCCCGGCGCCGGGCGGGCGCGGGGATGCCGGCGCGGATCGCGTCCACGAGGTCGCCGGTCGTGTGCATCGGACGAGAGGCAACAATGGCGCGCGCGATGCGGTGAGCGAACCGCTCTTCGCCGTTCGTGGCGATGACGTCGGCGAGGTCCTGCTCGGCGTACGTGTTCACGACGTCCGCCGCGGTCAGCTCCTGGGCGCTGTCCATGCGCATGTCGAGCGGTGCGTCGGCCCAGTACGAGAAGCCGCGCTCGGGTCGGTCGACCTGCGGGCTGCTCAGGCCCAGATCGAACAGGATGCCCACGATGTTCCCCTCGCTCTCGGTGCTCACGATCTCGGCGAGGTCCTCGAACCCGCCCCGCACGATCCGGGCTCGTCGCCCGAACCCTCCGAGGGCGCCCCGAGCCGCTTCGACGGCGTCGGGGTCACGGTCGATCCCGAGCAGGTCCACGTCTGCCCGGGCCTCGAGCACGAGGCGGGCGTGCCCCCCGCCGCCGACCGTCGCGTCGACGATCAACCCGGGCGGGACCGGCGCCAGCAGCTCCACCACCTCCCGGCTCATCACCGGCTGATGCGCGAACTCCGCCACCGCTTGCCCCCTCGTGCGCTCGTGGACCTGCGACCAGCCCCCCGGACAACGTGCGCCGCTCGGATGTCTCCCCGAATCGACTCGGTTGGAAAGCGGGCGGAGTAGGGGCTCTCAACCGTGTCGCCCAGGGGGCTGGTGGCAGGCCCAGAGGACCTCACCTTTGGTTGTCAACTGCTTCGTGTGTCGCTCGCGCTGCTTGCTGTGTCGCCTGGCTAGATCCCGAAGTCCGGCAGGTCGTCGGACTCGTTGATGCTCTGCTCGCCCTCCCGGTCGCGCTCCTGCCAGCGGCGGCCGTCCCAGATCTCGACGCGGGAGAAGACCCCGGCCACGACCACGTCGCGGTCGAGGCCGGCGTACTCGCGCAGCTGCTGCGGGATCGCGATCCGGCCCTGCTTGTCGGGCGTGACCTCGGCCGTACCCGCGAAGAACGAGCGGGCGGCGTCCAGCTCACGCGCACCCCGCTTCGATCCCTCACGCACCCGGTCGGCCACTTCACGGAACTCCTGTGCCGTATAGACGGAGAGGCAGCCGCCCCTCCCCCTGGTCACGAAGGCCCCTCCCGACAGCTGGTCGCGGTACTTCGAGGGCAGGATCACCCGCCCTTTGGCGTCCAGGGAGTGCTGGTACTCCCCGAGGAACATCTGGCTCCCTCGCCCGTCGGTTGTCGCCCCGAGGACGGCGAATGACTCCCCCGTCCTCCACTTCGCGCCACCCTACGCCCCGATCCCCCACGCGTCAAC
>JBKOZX010000239.1:0-4112 GCA_046726115.1 Actinomycetota bacterium
GTCTTGCCCGACGCCGCCGGCCGCCATTCGCCGCCGATGAACAGATCCTTCGGCACGGCGTCGAGGACCGCCTGCTCGTGCGGATCAGTGGTCATGTGGGGTCTCCTCCCGTTCCACAAGGCCGGCTCACGCCGTGACTGCGTAGAGCCGCCACCGGTCGGGAACACCCTTGAGCTCGTGCTCGCCTCGGTCACTGAACGTGATACCCGATCCGGCGACGAGGTCCACCACCGTGCGCGACGCGAGCACCTCACCTGGTCCCGCGCGGTTGCAGACCCGCTCGGCGATGTGGACGGCGAGGCCGCCGATGTCGTCGCCCATCGCCTCGACCTCGCCGGTGTGTAGCCCGACCCGCACGTCGAGGCTCAGCTGCCGGGCGCCGTCCCGGATCGCCTGCGCGCATCGGATCGCGCGGGCGGGCCCATCGAGCGTCGCGAGGAGCCCATCGCCGATCGTCTTGATCTCGCGGCCCGCGAATCGCTCGAGTTGCCGACGGATCATCGCGTAGTAACTGTCGAGGACGTCGCGCCATCGGCGATCACCGATCTCGCTGACGAGGCCGGTCGAGTCCACGATGTCGCAGAACAGGATCGTGGCCAGGACGCGGTCGGTCTCGACGTGACGCATACCAGTGAGAAACTCCTCGATCTCGGCCACGATCGCGTCGCTGTCGCCGACGTACGGAAGATGCTCGTCGCCGGGAACTTGCACGTAGCGCGCTCCAGGAATGTGCTCGGCCAGGTAGCGACCGTGCCCGACTCGGGCGGCTCGATTGTCCTTGCGATGCACGATCAGCGTCGGCACTTGAATGGCAGGCAGCACTTGCCGCAGGTCGCTCTGAAGGCGGGTCCGCGCGAGCGCCCGCGCGGTTGCCGGACTCGCGCCCCGATTCCCCGCCCGCTCCCACCACCGCCGGAACCGCTCGTCGGATGCCACGCCGGGAACGAACAGCTCGAGGTCGACGCCGGCCTCGCCCGTGCGACCCGTCTCCAGCGACTGCTGGAAGCGCTCGAGGACGTACGCAGGAGCACCAAACGGATAGTCGACGTCTCGAAGCAGACGGGCGTACGCATTGATCAGGATCAACGCCGCGGTGCGGTCGGGATGTGTCGCCGCCGTCAGCATTGCCACGAGCGCTCCCTCGTCGGCCCCGCAGAGTGCAGCGCGCGGTGAGCCCGCGTGGTCCAAGACCGCCAGAACGTCACCGACCCATCGCTCCAAAGTGGGTGGGATCGACGGGTCGATCGGGTCCGACAGACCCACACCTCGCAGGTCCATGCGGATCAGGCGGCTGAACGACGCCAGGTCGCGGTGGAACCGCGCGAACCCCGGCTCGTCGTCGATCGAATCGATCGAGATCGTGCCCGACGACAGGTACAAGATGTCGGGCGGGCCTTCGCCGAGGATCTGATACGCGATGTGCGCGTCACCGCTTCGCGCGTATCGAGTGGCGGAGTCCACAGGTCCGAGCGTTGACGCTGACGGCGAGGCGGTCAAGCGGCTGACGCGCCCAGGAGTCCCTCACGCCGAGCCGCTTGACGGGATACTGCGGGGGTCATGGAGCCGATCGAGATCCGTATGTACGCCGGCGCCGGTGAGCCGGTCGTGGTCCTGCACGGCGGCCCGGGCGCTCCGGGTTCGGCCGCGGGGCTCGCGATCGACCTCGCCGGGGACGTCCAGGTGTGGGAGCCGCTGCAGCGCCGGAGTGGCGAGGTGGAGCTCACGGTGGATCGCCACGTCGCGGACCTGCACGACGTCGCGCCCAACCCGGCGACGATCGTCGGGCATTCGTGGGGAGCGATGCTCGGGCTGTCGCTCGCGGCGCGCTACCCAGAACGCGTTCACAGGCTCGCCCTCATCGGGTGCGGGACGTACGACGAAGCGAGCCGGGCGGAGTACGAGCGACGCTTCGAGGCGCGGGTCGGCGAGGCAGCGCGCAAGCGGCGGAAACAGATTCGTACGGCCATGGGGTCAGCACGAGACGACGACGAGCGGGACTGGCTCCTCGCGGTGCGAGGAGCGTTCGCCGCCGAGGTGCAATCGGTGGACGCGCTCCCCGATCCGGAGCCCGAGCCAGACCCGCTCCCCGGCGACGCCGCCGGTCACGAGGAGACGTGGCGCGATGTCGTGCGCCGCCAGACCGCGGGGATCGATCCGCAGTCGTTCAGCGCGATTCGTGCGCCCGTGCTGATGCTTCACGGCGACGACGACCCGCACCCGGGGCCGATGATCCGGGACACCCTGCGCGCGTACATCCCGCATCTCGAATACGTCGGGATCGCGCGGTGCGGGCACGAGCCGTGGCGGGAACGCCACGGACGCGAGCCGTTCCTCACGACCCTCCGGGGCTGGCTCCACGGGGAACGCGCCGACCTCACGCCGATTCGCTGGCGAAGCGAGTGAGCTGCTCCAGAAGCGTGGGCTGCTCGGCGTCGATACCCTCCTTGACCCGGTCGGCGACACGCACGATCTCCCAGCGGTCGACGACGTCGGTATCGACCGGCCGCGCGCGCGCGTACGCGCGCTGGTAGAGCCGGAAGAACGCCCCCCGACCGAAGGCCTGCATGCCGCGTACGAGCGCCGGCATGTGCGCCGGGATCGCGCCCTGCCGGAGCAGCAGACGGGTCCGCGCCAGGTCCGCGGCGGGTTCGCCTCGGGTCGCGTCGGTCCAGTCGATCACCGCGGGGCCGTTCCGTCCCATGAGGACGTTGCCGGGATGGAAGTCGCCGTGGCAGAGCCGATCTCCGTCCGGAAGTGTGTCCAGCGTGGCCAGAGCGAAGTCGGCGAGCTCGGCCGGGAGCTCGGGTGCCGTCTCGATCTTGCTTCGCACCAGGTCGCGGAGACCCGGCAGGTTGTCGGGCGCCACGACGTCGTGCATTCGTGCCTGGACCTGCCCGACGACGCGGGCGACCCTCGGCACCGTCCACGGTCGCCGCCCCATCAGCGCGACGAGGTCCGGCCCGTCGATCCGATCCATGACCAGGCCGGGGCGCCCGTCCGCGGTGGTGGTTCCGAAGACGCGCGGGACCGCCACACCGCCTGCGTCGGCGGCGCGCATCGCCACCTCTTCGCGCTGCACGCGCGCGGGGTCAGCTCCCGGACGCAGCAGGCGGAGGACCGTCCCTTGGTCCCATGCGTAGATGTCGGCTTCACGGCCCTGACCCACGCGGGCGTGTCCTGCGAGCCCGCCGTCGCCGTCGGCCACGCGGCTACGGCTCGAGGACGACCAGCGGGATGTCGCGGTCGGTGCGCTGCTGGTACTGGCCGTACCCGCGGTGTGCCGCGACCACACGAGGCCAGAGCCCGGCCTTCTCCTCGGGCGTGGCGACGCGCGCCCGCATCGGTCGCGTCTCGCCGCCCATCATGACTTCGACGTTCGGATCGTCCAACAGATTGAGCAGCCATTTGGGTTGACGATCGTCGCCGCCGTTCGATGCCACGATGACGATGCGGTCGCCGTCCTGAACCGGTGATGTGAGCATGGTCGTACGGCGTTTGCCGCTCTTGCGCCCGGTGGTCGTCAGCCGCAGCACCGGCATGCCATAGCCACGATTCGCGAGCCGTCCGCTGCTCATTCGGAACACGGCCTCATGGACGCCGGTCACCACCCGCATGGTCACGTCTTTGGCGTTCACCATCGCAACCGACCCTACGCGACCGGACGGAGCAGCATCTCCTGAGCAACCGAGACGGCGATGTGGCGGTCCGGTCCGTACATGGTCCCGCGGAGCACGCCGCGGCCGCCGGTGTTGACGAGCGAGTGCACGTCGTAAAACAGCCACTCATCGGCCCGGAGCGGCCGGTGGAACCACGCGGCGTGGTCGAGGCTCACCATCCCGGTGACGTCGCCCTCGAGGTGCAACGGCCGGCCGCCGGTACCCGTGATGTCGGTGACGAAGGCAATCAGCGCAGCGTGCAGGTGCGGATCGTCCGGGAGGGTGACCGGGACGCGGGACCACGCACGATGCGTCGACGTGCGGGTGCCATCGGCCGCCGGTGGGGTCGGGCCCAACCGTGCGGCCTCCCACGGACCGGGCCCCATCTCGGCCGCGAGCTCCTCCGGCGGCGGTACCCCGGGCGTCATCGGCAGCTCGTACTCGTACCCCTCGGTG
>JBKOZX010000240.1:0-2199 GCA_046726115.1 Actinomycetota bacterium
GCGTCACCCCGTGCAGCAGAAGCAGGCTCTGGCTGAGGCGGGTCAACGCATCGACGAAGTCCATTTCCCCGTCGATGCCGTCGTCTCGATCCTGACCCGCATGAACGAGGGCCCCAGCGTCGAGATCGCCACGATCGGCAACGAAGGAGTGGTCGGCCTGACCGTCGCGTGGGGGGGAGCGGTGATGAACCCCCGAGAGGTCACGACGGTCCAGGTCCCGGGTGAGGTCGTGAGCATGGAAGCCGCCGCATTCCGGCAAGAGCTGGACCGGCGGGGTGCCCTGGCGTCGCTCGTGGAGCGCTACACACTCGCGTTCTTCAGCCAGGTGTCCCAACAGGTGGCCTGCAACGGGCTCCACTCCGTCGAACAGCGCTGTGCCCGCTGGCTGCTGCTCACCCACGACCGGGTGGGGACGGACGAGTTCCCGATGACACACGAGTTCCTGTCCCAGATGCTCGGCGTCCGGCGGGCGTCCGTGACCGTGACCGCCGGGATCCTCCAGAAGGCCGGCTTCGTCGAGTTCAGCCGGGGCCGGGTCGCGGTCGTCGACCGGGCGGGCCTGGAGAGCGCGGCGTGCGAGTGCTACGGGGTGACGCGGGAGGTCTACGACCGCCTGTTGCCCTGAGGCCGCGGGTCGAGGCCACGGGCATCCCCGGAAAGAAGTGTGCGCTGCCGTACCGAACGGGTGTACGCTCGCGTACCAAGTAGGGAGGGGCTGGTTGCGCGCCAGCCGCTCCACCTTTCGGCAGCTGAGCTCTTCGTTCTCGGTTCAGTTGTGCGCCCTCCTCGGAAGGAGGCGCCATGGACGAGCAACGAGAGTCCCTCGAGGACCAGCTGTCCGAGCTCGCGGGATTCCTCCTCACCGACGAAACCCTCGAAACGGCGTTGGGCCATGTCGCCGACATCGCGGTGCGGGCGATCCCCGCCTGTGACGCGGCAGGTGTCTCACTCCTCGAAGATGGCCAGGTGACCACCGCGGCCGTGTCAGGACCCCTGGTTCGGCTCGCCGACGGGCACCAGTACGCGGCCGACGAGGGTCCGTGCCTGGAGACGCTGCGCACCGGAGAGCTGACGCGGAGTCCACGCCTCGAAGCCGACACCCGGTGGCCGAAGTTCCGTCCCCCCGCGCTCGGCGAAGGCGTCGTGAGCTGCTTGTCGTTACCGCTCCTGGTCGGCAACCACCGGACGGCAGGCGCACTGAACCTGTACTCCTCGAACCGACCGTTCGAGGAGGTCGACGAGGACATCGGTCGCCGGTTCGCGCCGTCGGCATCGATCGCCGTCGCGAACGCACGGGCGTACGCCAATGCCCAAACAGTCATCGAGCAGCTGGAAGAAGCGCTGCAGTCTCGTGACGTGATCGGCCAAGCCAAGGGCATCATCCAAGCGCGTGAAGGTTGTGGGCCCGATCAAGCATTCGAACGGCTCCGCTCGATGTCGCAGCACCGCAACGTCAAGCTGCGCGACCTCGCCAAAGCCGTGGCGGAAGCGCCGGACGAAACCCTGCGCGGCGACTGAGCGCTACCCGATCTTCTTCAGGAACGGCGTCAGGTTCTGGAGGAACTCGTTGTTCGGGCTCGCGCCGGCGGGATCGTTGTGGGCGTAGTTCGCCTCGCCGTCGACGAGCACCAGCTGTCCGTGCGGGATGCCGGACTGGTCGGCGAGGATCGTCGCGCCGTCGAGGACCCGCTGCCCGCCGAGGGCGGCCCCGAACGCATAGATGCGGAGCCCCCTGGGGAGGTCGTGCCCGTGCGTCGCGTGCACGTCGAGAATGCCCTGCGTCTCGTTCGCGTTGCCCTCTGCGACGGCGCCGGAGTCGATCGTCAGGCGCTGCGGGTGGTACCAGGCAGTTCCATCGAGGCTCTGCAGACCCCACCCCGAGAACATGTCCGCGTAACGCGTGATCGGCGTGAGCGCGCCAGTGCTGTCCCATCCGCGCGGGTCACCGCTGTCCTTGAGCTGGCCGAGGTGCGCCTGCGCGGCGCGGAGGCCCATCGGTGACGTCTTCACGTCGAGCGCGTACCCGTACTGCCCCTCGTTCGTCGGTGGAACCGGCGGCTTCAGGTTGGCGGGCAGCGCCGGCCACGCGTACCCGAGCGAGGGGTCGTTCGGGGCGATCTTGACGCCGGTGGAGCCGGTGGCGTTGAACAGGCCGGCGTATGGCGCGGGGATGCCGCCGAACGTGAGCCAAGGGGAGCC
>JBKOZX010000241.1:0-4710 GCA_046726115.1 Actinomycetota bacterium
GATCAGCGTCGGCGACGGGCGCCTCGTCGAAATGCACTTCGCTGAAGTGGGTGTCGCCGTTCATCTGCCGGAGCGGACTGATCGTGACGCCGGGCGCCTGCATGTCGAGTGCGAACGCCGTGATGCCGGTGTGTTTCGGCACGCTCGGGTCGGTGCGGGCGAGAAGCAGCCCACGCTGCGAGTAGTGGGCCCGGCTGCTCCAGACCTTCGAGCCCGTGACCCGCCAGGTGTCGCCGTCGCGCTCGGCCCGGGCGGCGAGCGACGCGAGGTCGGAGCCGGCGTCGGGCTCGGAGAACAGCTGGCACCAGATCTCCTCGCCGGTACGGATCGGCGGGAGCCAGCGCGCGCACTGGTCGGGTGTGGCGTGCGTGACGAGCGTCGGCCCCGCGATCGCGAGGCCGATCAGGTACGGGTACAGGTCGGGCACCTCGAAGTGCGTCAGCTCCTGGGAGACGACGCCGGCTTGCCCCGGCGTGGCGCCGAGACCGCCGTACTCGACGGGCCATGTCGGGACGGCCCAGCCGCCGTCGGCGAGGGCGCGGAGGAACACGCGCCCGGCTTCGAGGTCGTCGCTGCCGGCCCCGAGGACAGTGAGCGCGTCGCCGGTGCGTCGCGGCGTCAGGCGCTCCGCGAGTGCTTCGCGCACCCGGGTGCGAAAGTCCTCGACGCTGCTCACGGCACGCCGTGCTGTTCGTGGAGCGCGCGCACCAGCGCGTCGAGCTTCGGCGAGATCCGGACGTCGTAGGGCGGGTCCTCGGGCTCGAGGGCGCGCAGACGCGCCGGCAGCGACGCCACCGCCGCCCGGCACCGGTCGCGCAGCACCGTGACCGTTTCACGGTCCACGACGCGCTTGCCGTCGATCATCACCTGCTGGAGCAACGGTCGACCTCCCTCGACCACCTCGCCGTCCAAGCCGAGCACGTCGGCCTGCACCTCGCCGATGTCCGTGAGCCGGAACACCTGCTTCCGGCCCGGCAGTGTCACCTTGTCGGTCGACAGCTTGACCTTCGGCCCGGTCGCGTCCTCGACCAGCTTGTACACGACGCCGACGTGCGGGGCGTCGCCGCTCGTTCCGAGCTGGGTCCCCACACCGAACGCGTCGATCGGCGCGTCCGCCCCCACGAGCTGCGCGATGCGGTACTCATCGAGGTCTCCCGACGCGAAGATTCGCACGCCTGTCAGGCCGCCGTCGTCGAGGATCCGGCGCACCGAGCGCGCCAGCGCGTCGAGGTCACCGGAGTCGAGCCGGACCGCGCTGGGCAGTAGCCCTTCGGGCTCGAGCTCCGGCGCGAGCTCGACCACCCGCGCCGCCGCCTCCTCCGTGTCGTACGTGTCGAGGAGAAAGATGGCGCGGCCCGGGAAATCACGGGCGTACGTGCGGAACGCGTCGGTCTCGTCGTCGAAGCGCATCACGTACGAGTGCGCCATGGTGCCGCTGAGCTCGAGGCCGAAGGCCTGCCCTCCGAGAACGAGCGACGTCCCTGCCGCGCCGCCGACGTACGAGGCCCGCGCGGTCTTCATCGCCGCGTCGGTTCCGTGGTCGCGCCGGGGTGAGAAGTCGACGAACGTCCGGTCACGGCACGCGGTCGCGATCCGCGCCGCCTTGGTCGCGATCATCGTCTGGTACCCGATGCAGTTGAGCAGGAACGTCTCGACGATCTGCGCCTCGATGAGCGGCGCCGTCACCCGCACAAGCGGCTCGTCCGGGAAGACGAGGTCGCCCTCGGGGATCGCCCACACCTCGCCCGTGAAGCGCAACGATGCAAGCAGCGACAGGAACGACTCGTCGAACAGCCCGAGCGAGTCGAGGTACTCGAGCGCCGTGTCGTCGAAGTGCAGCCGCTCGAGATAGTCGAGCGCCTGATCGAGCCCGCAGGCCACGAGGTACCCCCGGCGGGGCGGCAGGTCGCGCGCGAACAGGTCGAAGGTCGCCGGCGCGTCGAGGTCGTGCGCGTGATAGCTCGCCGACATTGTCAGCTCGTACAGGTCGACGAACAGCGCCGCGTTGGTGTCGTCGACCCAGGTCATGGGGGGCGCCGCTCAGACGAGCGTGACGCCGGCGTGCTCGATCTCGCGTAGGGCCCGGTCGCCGTCGCCCGGCTCCACCTCGACCGCCCGGGTCGCGTTGGTGAGCACCTCCGTATCGAATCCCTTCCGGATGGCGTCGAGCCCGGTCTCTTTCACGCAGTAGTCGGTGGCGAGCCCGGCGATCACGACGTGCTCGACGCCGCGGTCGCGCAGCATCTGCTCGAGCCCAGTCTCGCGGCGCTCGCCGGTCGGCAGGTCCTCGACGCTGAACCCCGAGTAGCCGTCCTCCTCGCCGGTGGCCTTGTGGATGACTTCCCCGACGACTTCGAGATCGGGATGGAGCTCGGCGCCCCACGTCTCGCGCACGCAGTGCACGGGCCACTTCCCGCCGTACTTGGCGAAGTGCGGCGTCTCGGGCGGGTGCCAGTCCATCGTGTAGACGACGGGGATGCCCGCGGCCTGCGCCCGGTCGATCTCGCGGTTGATGATCGGCACCACCTGCTCGCCACCCTGGACGTAGAGGCTGCCGTTCTCGTCCGCGAAGTCGTTCTGCACGTCGACCACCAGCAGAGCGGTGCCATCCTCGTACTCGGGGCGCTCCGTGGCGCTCATCGCGAACCTCCCGGGTCGGAGGTTTGTCGTTCGGCCTCGCAGGCTCGGGCTCATGCGGCGCCGGTCGGCAAAGCCGCCGTCGCCGCGGGCCTTCAACGTCGGAGGGTATCGCTCTCGGTAGAGTCGAACGCGATGGCCTACCAGTCGCTGTACCGCAAGCACCGCCCCCAGACGTTCGCCGGGCTGGTCGGCCAGGAACACGTGACGACCGCATTGCGCAACGCGGTGCGCGAAGGCCGGGTCGGCCACGCCTACCTGTTCTCGGGACCCCGGGGCACGGGGAAGACCTCCACGGCGCGTGTCCTGGCCAAGGCGCTGAACTGCCTGAACCTGTCCGCCGACGGCGAGCCGTGCGGGGAGTGCGAGAACTGCGTCGCCATCGCCGAGGGCCGCTTCCTCGACCTGTTCGAGCTCGACGCGGCGTCGAACAACAGCGTCGACAACATCCGCGACCTGACCGACAGCGTGCACCTCGGGCTCGGCGCGACCTCGAAGCGGAAGATCTACCTGGTCGACGAGGTGCACATGCTGAGCGCGGCTGCGTCCAACGCGCTGTTGAAGACGCTCGAGGAGCCACCGGAACACGTGGTGTTCGTGCTGGCGACCACCAACCCGGAGAAGGTGCTGCCCACGATCCGGTCACGGGCCCAGCACTTCGAGTTCACGCTGTTCTCGGCGGACGAGCTGGAGGCGCTCCTCGCGGACGTGCTCCGCCAGGAAGGCATCGACGCCGACCCCGAAGCGATCGCCGTCATCGCCCGAGCCGGTGCCGGCTCCGCCCGCGACGCCCTCTCGCTCCTCGACCAGGCCATCGCACACGGGACCGGTCGCCTCGACGCCGACGCGATGTCCGATCTGTTCGGCGGCACGCCGTTCGAGCTCCGCGCCGCCGTGCTCGACGCCGTGGCGGCCGAGGACCCCGCCGCCGTGCTCGTCGCCGAGGGCGAGCTGCTCGACGCCGGTCACGAGCCGCGCCGGGTGGCGGAGGACCTGCTGCGCTCGACGCGCGACGCGTTCCTGCTCAACGCGGCCGGAGGGCAGGTGCGAGTCGAAGCGCCCGAGGACGAGCAGCAACGGCTCACGGAGCTCGCCGCCGCCCTCGGGAACACGACGCTGGTGCGCATGCTCGAGACACTCGGGCAGGCGGTGGTCGACATGCGAGGCACCGACGCCGCCGACCCGCGCCTGGTGCTCGAGATCGCGCTCGTCCGTCTCGCGCGTCGCGAGGGCGGGCCGCCACTCCAGAGCGCGATCGAGCGCATCGAGAAGCTCGAGCAGGCGATGGCCGCAGGCCCGAGCGGCAGCGCCGAAGAGCCCCGAGCCACGCCCCGCTCGCCGGGCGTCACCGTCGGCGCGTTGCGCAAGCGCGCCGCCGAGCAGCAGCCGGCCCCTTCCGAGCCCGCGGCCGACCTCGGCACCGAGGAGAAGGCTCCACCGCCGGCTGCTGCACCCTCGGAGGAGAAAGAAAAAGAAGAGGAGAGCGCGCTCGACGTCGACGACGTGATCCTGGCGTGGGCGTCGGTGCTGCCCGAGCTTCCGGTGGCGACGCGCAGCGCGGTCCAGGAGGCCCAGCCCCTGACGGTGAAAGGCGATGTGGTGACGTTCGGCGTGTCGCCGCGTCTGATCGAAGCGGCGCGGCCTCGCTTCCGGCGCGAGGCCGACACGATTCGCGACGCGCTCTCGAAGCATGTGGGCCGGAGCCTTCGCTTCAACCTGGTCGCGCACGAGGGCTTCGCCGGCGAGAAGGGGTCGTCGCCGGCGCCGGACCCGTCGCCTCCCGACCAGGCCGACGACGTCGTAAGCGAACCGGACGAGGTCGCGGCGGAGCGGGAAGACGCAGGCCCGGGGGTAGAGTCGACGAGCCCGACGAACCTGCTCACGGAGTCGTTGGGCGCCACGGTCGTCGAGGAACGCCAGCACGATTGACGCCGCCGTTGCGCGGAGCGGAGCACGCGAACATGGCGAACCAGAAGCAAGTCAACCAGATGATGCGCCAGGTGCAGAAGATGCAGGCCGACATGGCCGCGGCGCAGGACGAGCTCGCGACGGCGCTCGTCGAGGGAACCGCCG
>JBKOZX010000242.1:0-7787 GCA_046726115.1 Actinomycetota bacterium
GTCAACGACGTCGGGTCGTTCCCCGCGTCGGCCACGCCCAGGCGCAACCCGAGGAACGGCACTGCGAGGACAACGAGGATCACGAGCGCACCAATCGCCGCCGGCCAGGGTCGGGCCTGCAACGTGCGGCTCCAGCGCGTCCAGAAGCTGTTCTCGACGGAGCGCCCCCGGCGAGCGCTCGGCAGCGCGAAACGATCAATCGTGTGACCGGCGAAGCCGAGGACCGCGGGGAGCAGCGTCACCGCGGCGGCCATCACGAACAGCACGGCCAGCGACGCGCCGACGGCCAGCCCGCGGATGAACGACACACCGATGAGGAACAGACCGAGCAGGGAGATCACAACGGTGCCACCGGCGAACAGCACGGCTCGCCCGCTCGAGTCGATCGCGTGCACTACCGCGTTCTCGGGCTCGCGACCTTCGTGCAAACCCTCGCGGTAGCGAGTGCTGATGAACAGCGCGTAGTCGATGCCGACGCCGATACCGATCAGCGCCGTGACCTGCGGCGCGAACGATGGCACGTCCAACACTCGCGCGAGCAGATTGACGAACGCGAGCCCGATCCCGATGCCGAACAGAGCGGTCATGATGGGCATGCCCATCGCGAGCAGCGAGCCGAACGCGATCAACAGGATGACAGCGGCGGCGAGGATTCCGATCGCCTCGCTCGCGGGCTGCGTCTGCTCCGTGAACATCGACCCGCCGAGCTCTATCTGCAAGCGAGAAGAGTTTGCGTCCTTTGCGACGGTGCGCATATTCGACGCGAGGTCGAGCGGGACGTCGTTCGCCTGCACGTCGAAGAGGATCTCCGCGTACGCGATCTTGCCCCCCTGCGCGACGAACCGGCGTCCGGAAGGCTCGTACGGGGTCGTCACGCTCACCACGTGCGGCTCTTTGCGCAACTTCGCGAAGACAGGCTCGATTTGGCTTCGGACATCAGCCGAGTTGACGTCGCCGGGCCCCCGCACCTCGAAGACGAGATCGCCCGTGTCGCCCTTCCGGGAGAACTCCTTCTTGAGCACGCTAAAGGCGCGATCCGATTCGGTACCGGGCAGCGAGAACGTCTTCAGCAGATCGCCCCCGACCGTCTGGCCGAGCACGCTGATGACGATCAGTGCGACGACCCACCCGACGACCACGCGTCGGCGGCGGCGGTAGCACCACGCGGCCAGGCGTCGGAGCATGCGCTCAGCCTACGCGCGGTGACGCCGGCCGACGGCACGGCGAGCGCTGCGGGGAGACTCGATCATCACTGCTGCAAGTTGGGCGCGCCGGCGGCGAGGCCTTGCTCGACCACCTGCAAACCGGTGCCGCCAGTTGCTCCGAGCACGGTCAACCTCATCGGGTACCTCCGGCGGCGAACGCACCGCCGAGAAGCAGTCGATCTGAACCCGAGGCCCAGCGACTAGAGCTCGCCTGTTGGCCGAGCGGCGAACGCGCGGCGCAGAGTGGATGGCGAGGCACCGGCGTGGCGCCGCATCGTCCGTGTCATGTGAGCGTGATCGGCGAATCCGAAGTCGTGCGCCAGCCTGGTCAATGAAGGCTCGCCCTCGGCGAGTCGTTCGAGCGCCCCGCGCACTCGTAGTTGGTTTCGGTACGCCGAGACCGTCGCTCCCGTATCGGCATGGAAGACGCGGCTGAGGTGGTGAGGCGAGACACCGACCTGACGGGCGATTTGCCGAAGACCCGCTCGCGGCTCGGCGGCCAGTGCCTCCCTCGTCTGGTCGACAATGCGTCTTCTCGTGACGTGTGTGGATGGCTGGGCGGCAGGGAGCCGGCCATAGCGTTCCGCCGCCCCTCCGCTCACCAGACTGACAACAGTCTCGGTCAACTCGAAGTCATCGTGTCGGCGAACGCGGCGCGTGAGCTCTTGCAGCGCGAGCAGGGTGTCGACTCGTGTGAATTGCGGCTCGCCGGCGAGCAGGCCCAGATTGTCGCTGAGCAGGCCTGCCATCTCCTCGCTCAGCTCGATGGCGGTGCATGCATCGCCGTCGGTGTGTGGGTGCGCGATTTGCTGTTCGACGCCCGGCCGCTCCAGGTACGCGCAGGTGGCGTCCATCAGTCGCTCGCTCCCGTCCACCCGACGGTAGAAGGTGCCGCGGCGAACGAAGACGAGCGTGTAGCTCTCGGCAGGCTCGGGTGCGGTCCATGTCGAGCGCTCCGCTCGGCAGCGGACGTCGTGAACGACGAACCCGTCCCCCGTCGCGACCATGCGCTTGCTGCGCGTAAAGCCTCGTCCCCCTGGTCACGAGATATCGACACCCCCGCTCCCGAAAGCATTCCCGGTCGTTCTGACAGCGGTACGGATCGCGCACGGATGTTCAAGCCCCTTCGGACGGTGGTGGCGCACCATCGACCGAGGTGGCGGTTTGAAGCGAGGCGCCACGAGGGAGTGCGAGGACACGGTCGCAGTGTTGAAGAAACGACAAGCCGGCGAACACCGCAATCGGGATGGACTGAGCCCGACAGGCTCGGCAGCGGGATCTACGGCCGCCCTCGTGATCGTGCTCGCCGGACAGGCGATGGCGACGATGGACGGGTCGATCCTCGCGGTAACCGCGCCCTCCTTGCGCTCCAACCTTCACGCTTCCGGAGCCGAGCTGCAGCTTGTCGTGGCCGCCTACACGATGGCGTTCGCCGCTCTGGTCGTCACCGGCGCGCGCCTCGGAGACATCCTCGGACGCCGGCGTGCGTTCATCCACGGCCTCGCGGCATTTACCTTCGCCTCGTTGGTCGCGGGCGTGGCGCCGTCGCCGCCGGTGCTGATCGCAGCGCGCGCGTGCCAGGGGGCAGCGGCCGCTCTGATGACCGCGCAGGTGCTGTCGATCATCCAGGCGCAATTCGAGGGCGAGCAGCGGGCCAGGGCGATCGGCGCGTACTCGATGATCCTCGCCGTCGGGGTGGCCGCGGGCCAGATCGTCGGCGGGCTGCTGGTCAGCGCGCATCTGATGGCGGGGGCGTGGCGGCCGGCACTCCTCGTCAACGCGCCGGTCGGCTTGGCGCTGCTCGCAAGCTCACGGCGCGCGCTCCCGCCCATGCCGCCCGGTGGCGGGCAGCGGCTCGACGTCGGTGGAGTCGGACTATTGGCGGCCGCGCTGTTGGGGCTCATCGTGCCGCTGAGCGTCGGCCGCGAGTACGGATGGCCTGAGTGGGTGTGGCCATCCTTCGCCGCCTGCGCGACGGCGTGCCTGGCGTTCGTCGCGCTTGAGCGCCGCATCCAGACTCGCGGGGGGCACCCGTTGTTCGATTTGCGGGTCTTGGAGATTCCGCGAGTCGGTTCGGGCGTCGTCGCGGTGCTACTGGGCATGAGCTGCTACGCGGGCTTCCTGCTTAGCCTGACGCTGTACCTGCAGAACGGCCTTCGGTTCTCGCCGCTCCAATCCGGACTGATCTTCGCGGTGTACGCCTCGGGATTTGCGACGGCCAGCCTCACCTGGACGCGCGCCAACGCGGCCACGCGCCAGCGACTACCGGTCCTCGGGCCGCTAGTCATGGGCAGCGCTCTGCTCGCAATCGGACTCCTTGGGGACGACGGCAGCTGGCCGCTCGCGCTGACCATGCCGCTTCTGTTCGCGGGCGGTGCCGGTCACGCCTGCGGATTCTCACCACTCGCAAATCATCTGACCACCCTTGTAGAGCCAGCACAGGCGGCCGATCTCAGCGGACTGATCCTGACGGCGGACTTCGTCGGCATAGCGCTTGGCACCGCCTCCTTCGTCGGCCTCTACCTCAGCGTGGCGCCGCACGGCCCAGCTCACGCGCTCGCGATCACCACCGGCGCAATAGCAGCCGCGCTCTTCGTCGCCGCCGCATGCGCGAGATTGGCCGTCGCGCCGCCCCCAGAGCGATAAGGCCGGGGAGGTTACGCCGGCGGTGACATCGCAGGAGCGGACGACGGGACTCGAACTCGCGACCTCATCTTGGCTTGATGCATCGCGAGCACGTTCGGGCCGGTCGCGGCTTAGCCGTCGCCGGCAGTGACTCCCTTCGGCGCCTGCTGTCTCATGAATCCGAACAAGTAGCCCGCGACCCGGCGCATCTGGATCTCCTCGGCGCCCTCGGTGATCCGGTAGCGGCGGTGGTGACGGTAAATGTGTTCGAACTGCTGGTGCCGCGAGTACCCCAGGCCGCCGAAGACCTGCATCGCACGGTCGGCTGCCTCGCAACAGAGCCGATTGGCCCAGTAGTTGCACATCGACACCTCCTTCGAGACCGAAAAGGCGCCGTACTCGTCCATCTTCCACGCCGTCTGACGGATGAACGCCCGCAACATCTCGCACTGGGTCACGAGCTCGACGATCGGGAACTGGATGCCCTGGTTCTGCGACAACGGCTTCCCGAACGGTGCCCGCTCGCTCGCGTAGGCGATCGCCCGGTCGAGGCAGTACTCCGAAGCGCCGAGCGACGACGCCGCCTGCCGGATGCGGTTCTCGTTGAAGAACAGCTGCACGACGGCGAGCCCTTTTCCCTCACCGCCGAAGATCGACGAGTGCGGCACCCGCACGTCGGTCAGCCGGATGTGGGCGTGGTCGGTCGGCATGTTGAAGGTCCAGAGGAACTCGACGATCTCGAACCCCAGGCTGCTCGTCGGCACGAGGAACGCGGTGATGCCGTCGCCGTCCCCGGCGTTGCCCGCCGTGCGGGCAAAGACGAGCTCGTACGGCGCCTTGTGCATGCCCGTGCTCCACGTCTTCTCGCCGTTGATCACCCACTCGTCGCCGTCGCGGAAGGCGCTCGTCTCCATGTGGGTGGCGTCGGAGCCGTGCTCCGGCTCGGTGATGCCGAAGGCGAACCCGCCCGTGCCGTCGAGCAGCTTCGGCACCCACTCCGCCTTCTGCTCATCGGTGCCGTGGTGGAGCATCAGCAGCAGGCCGACGTTGTTGCCGACGATCGACGACTCGTTCTGCAGATCGTTGTGCAGACCAAGCCCCTTGCGGGCGAGGTGCTCGCGGATGACGGCCATGCCGAGGTTCGTGCCGTCCTTGCCGCCGTACGCCTTCGGGAACGCGTACCGGTAGTGGCCGGAGGCGTCCGCCCGGCGGCGCATCTCGGCGAGCAG
Organism: Actinomycetota bacterium; assembly: GCA_046726115.1. Classification (GTDB taxonomy): domain Bacteria; phylum Actinomycetota; class Acidimicrobiia; order IMCC26256; family JACDBD01; genus JALZAA01. The sequence goes on from JBKOZX010000242.1 coordinate 5,060, forward strand.
CGCCTCCCACTCCTCGTTCGGCAGGCCGCCCCTGTGCCAGTCCGTGCGGGCGTCCTCCCGCCGGTGGTCGAAGAACCGCTCGTTGTCGTCCTGGGCCTGGAGCGGCTTGATCTCCCGTTCGATGAAGTCGTCCAGCTCGGCGAGGTAGTCGACGAGGTCCTGCGGCAGCTCGAAGTCCACGGTGTCTCCGGAGATCAGCGGGCAATGGAGTCGGCCGTCGACGATCGACGACCAGCCGGTCACGAGCGAAGATACGTCGTCCCGGTCTCCAGGGCCTCTGACCTGCGGTGTGGAGCGGACGACGGGATTCGAACCCGCGACCCTCACCTTGGCAAGCCGTAGGACACACGCGCGTGAACAGGTCATTTGCGGCCTGACGTGCGAAAACACTGCGCAGTAATTCTCGTCGGCGCCCCCCGTTTCGCGGCCTCCCGCGGCCCAACCGCGGCCCAGCAAGTCCGTCGACGGCACTCACTAGAACGGGCAATCGGTGCGGGGAGCGACCAGGGACGCCGGCTCTTGATTGGGACGCTCGACGTGCCGTTCTGCGCTCGGTATCGGTGGACCGGGCGTGCGTTCTGTCGGCGCGTTCTGTGCGTCTGTGAAGAGCAGGGGGAGCGGCAGATCTCCACTAAGGGGCGGCTCGTCATCGTCGCTGCGTCGCTCAGCCCGCGGATCGGCCGCCGACGTTGCCGATCTGCGCTCTGGCCGCTTACCCCGAGCTGCGACGTTCTTTGCGCCTGTTCGGTGTGGATTCTGCGACGTGTTCCTTGTCGCCGTCAGGTCCCCATCACGCCATGCTCGTCGGGTCCCGAAGGAAGATCGCCGTGTCAGCCAGTGAAACGGACGACCGCCGTCACCGGAACTGCCGCCGCGGCTGGTGTCGCAGGCGCCGCTGGCGTCCCGGGGACGCTCTCGAACGTAATTGTGACCAAACCGTCGCCCGAGCGCACGCCGTTCGTCATCCCGGTTCCTGAGGGCGTGAAGCCCGAGCCGCCACCGCCGCCGCCCGGGAATTCGAAGCCGCCGGTTAGGGCGCCGCCGCCGCCGCCGCCGAACCATCCGCCACCACCGCCACCGCCACCGGCGGTGTTTGCGTCGGTGACAGTGGCGCCCGCTCCGCCGCTGCTGCCGGAACCCGACGAGCCATTGACGCCGCCCGCGACCGTACCGCCCGCGCCGGGCGCGACCTGCGTTCCGCCCTTCCCGCCAGCATCTGAGGTCGCGACGAAGCAGAATGCGCCGGGATCGCCTTGCGTGCCGCCGCCGTTACCGCCGCCAGGGCAAGGGGCGGTGACTTCGGCGGTCGCGCCGCCGCCGCCACCGCCGCCAACCACCAGCCGATCGGCATCACCGAACGGTGCGCGGCGCACATCCGAGGCACCGCCCCCGCCGCTGCCACCCAAAAAAGTGGTGACCGCGTCGCCGCCGGCTGCGCCGCCGTTGAAGCCGCCTGCCCCGCCCGCGCCGCTGGCTGAGGATCGCGTGCCACCGGCGCCGCCCACGAGCACCAGAAGAGTCTCGCCGGGCGTGACAGCGACGGTCGCCTGCGCCTCCCCGCCGAGGCCGCCCACGCCACTGGCTGAGCCGCCTTGAGCGCCGAAGGCGTCGATGGTGATCGACGTGACGTCGTCAGGAACCGTAAACGTCTGCGCCGCGCCGGTGAATGAGAACGTCTGGGTGACTGGCTGGGCGCCCGCAGTCTGCACGAACGGACCGACCGCGCCGGTGAACGCAGCCGTCGTTCCCGCAGCGCCGAGCGCCACCGCGCATGCCAGCAACCTCATACGTCGTGCCGGAGGTGAAACGCGAGCCATGACCAGCCTCCACCGCGAACCGCCCACGAACGGACCCGGCTTTTTACCAGACACGAGCGTCGTGGAGCAACGACCCGCCGCCACCCGTCGTAGGGGGACCCCGGAATCGTCGAGAACCGGCGACGCGACACAAGAAGGTCGCTGCGCGAATCGCCGAGCGCGCTCCGGGAGCGTACCCTCACGCCAGACGCCGTCGAGGCGGTATTGCTTCACCTTCGGCTGACCCTGTGTGGCACTGAACGACGCGTCAGCTGGCGGTCGACAAAGCAGAGAACCGGCGATCCGCGCTCCATCTGACACTGGCTCAGTTTGAGGCGAGGCGCGCCCATATCTGCCGATCGGTATCGCGACAGCTAGGAATCCACGGTCAAGCCAGAGTCAAGTGAATCTCACCAACGCCGTCAGATCCGTGGTGACGATCCAACCGGCAACACGAACTTGCATCAGGATGCCCGCCTCCGAAGCCTGCTCACACACTGGCACCAGGGGTGCGCGGGTGTCGTCGACCCGCGGCGTCACAGCGAGATCCGACACGAGCAACGACAACCAAGCCAACCGAGCTGCAACGGCGGCGACCAGAACAACGATCCGGATCAAACCCCCGCGACACCGCGTTCAAGCGGGGACCAAATTTGAGGAGATCACCGCAGACACACTTCTAGGTTCTCACTTCGTGAGGACCTAGGCGGGTCGATCCCAACTTCCCGCGTGCGATTCCAACTTCCCGTTTCGCGTCCCGCGTTCGTTCCCAACTTCCCGTTTCGCGAACAACGAGCAGCAACGCGACTTGATGCGAACCGATTGATGCGGGGTGCTTCACAGCGCGGCGCTCGTGTGTCATGAATCGGCGCGTGGCCCATGTCGAGAAGCGTCGGCGTCGCCGCAGTGTCGTCTGGCGAGCGCGTTACCGC
>JBKOZX010000243.1:0-3642 GCA_046726115.1 Actinomycetota bacterium
GCGCGGACGTCGCCGCCGCCGTCCGGATCGCCGCCGACCACGACCGGCCCTTCGTCGCCCGGGGCAGCGGTACCGGGCTGGCCGGCGGCGCGACGCCGGTCGGTGATCCGCTGGTCATCATGACCACGCACCTCACGCGGATCCTCGAAGTCGACGCCGACGAGGGGTATGCCTGGGTCGAGCCCGGCGTCCTCAACCTCGATCTCAGCCGCGCGGTGCATCACCTCGGGCTGCACTACGCCCCCGATCCCTCGTCGCAGCAGGCGTGCACGATCGGCGGCAACGTGGCGACGAACGCCGGCGGCCCCCACTGCCTGGCGTCCGGCGTCACCGCCATGCACGTCCTCGCGGTCGAGGTCGTGCTGGCCGACGGGTCGACCACGATGTTGGGCGGTCTCGAGCCCGACCAGCCCGGCTACGACCTGCGCGGCTGCTTCGTCGGCAGCGAGGGGACGATGGGCATCGCCACCCGCATCGCCGTGCGGCTCCTCCCGGACCCACCTGCCGTCCGTACCCTGCTGCTCGACTTCACCTCGATCGAAGCTGCCGCTGCCACGGTCAGTGCCATCATCGCCGACGGCATCGTTCCCGCCGCCCTCGAGATGATGGACGCCGAGATCACACGCGCGGTCGAGGATTTCGTCGGCGCCGGCTACCCGCGCGACGCCGCCGCTGTGCTTCTCGTCGAGCTCGACGGGCTCCCGGCCGGAGTCGCGGCCCAGGTGGCGGCGGTCCAGCGCATCGGAACCGAGCAGGGCGCGCGTGCCGTGCGCGTGGCCGCCGACGACGCCGAGCGGGCGCTGCTCTGGAAGGGCCGCAAGTCGGCGTTCGGTGCCATCTCCCGCATCGCGCCCGACTACTACCTACACGACGCGGTCGTGCCCCGGACGCGTCTCGTGGACGTGCTGCAACGCGTGTACGAGATCGCCGGTGAGTACGACCTCACGATGATGAACGTCTTCCATGCCGGCGACGGGAACCTGCACCCGCTGATCGTGTTCGACCAGCGGGAGCCCGGGATCTGGGACCGGGTGCACGCCGCCGGGGATTCCATCCTGCGCACGTGCGTCGACGCCGGCGGCGTCCTGTCCGGCGAGCACGGCATCGGGCTCGAGAAGCGGGAAGCGATGCCGATGGTCTTCACGGCGGACGACCTCGACGCCCAGGCGCGGCTCCGGGACGCGTTCGACCCGTCAGGACGCGCCAACCCGCAGAAGATCCTGCCCCGGGGCAGCCGGTGCGGGGAGCTGCAGCGCGTGCCCGAAGGAGCGTGGGTGTGACGGCGGTGCCGGTGCTCGATCAGCTCGACGAGCTGCGTGCGACGGTCGCGGCCGCCGACGCCGTGCTTCCGGTGGGCGGCCGGACGCAGTGGGAGGTCGGGAACCCTCCCACCGCCGGCGTCGAGGTGCGCGCGCCGTCCGGGATCGTGGCCTACGACCCCGCCGAGCTGACCGTGACCGTCGGCGCCGGCACGCCCGTCGCCGAGCTCGCCGGGGTGCTCGAAGGGGCGGGCCAGGAGTGCCAGCTCGATCCGCGTGCTCCCGAGGCGACCGTGGGCGGCGTGCTGAGCGCCGGTCTGTCGGGGCCGCGCCGGCTGCGCTACGGACCGTTGCGCGACCGCGTCCTCGAGGTGCGCTTCGTAACGGCCGACGGGCGGCTGGTCAAGGCGGGCGGACCGACCGTGAAGAACGTCACCGGCTTCGACCTGCCGCGGCTGCTGGTCGGCTCGCTGGGCACGGTCGGCGTGATCGTGCAGGTGACGCTGCGGTGCCAGCCGCGCCCCCGCGTGGCGTGCTGGTTCGAAACAGACGCCGACCCGTTCGAGGCGCGGCGGCGAATGTTCCGGCCGTCGTGCGTCATGTGGGACGGACGCACGACCCGGGTGCTGCTGGAAGGGAACGCCGACGACGCCGACTCCGAGGCGACGGCCGCCGGGGTGCGGCCGGTTGACGGCGCACCGGCGTGGCCGGCCGGCGCGCACCGGGCCCGGATCTCCGTGCGGCCGTCGGTACTGCGTGACCTCGACCCGACGCTCGACCGCATCGATGGTGTGCGTTGGCTCGCCGAGGTGGGGGTCGGCACCGTGCACGTCGCCGCCGACGATCCCGCCGTCATCGTCGCGGCGCGGGCGGCGGCGACCGAGCACGAGGGGTGGCTGCTGCGGGAGGCCGGTGCGCCCGGGATCGACGGCTACGGCGGCCCGCTCCCGAACCTTGCCATTGTCGAGCGCCTCCGCACCGCCTTCGATCCGACCGGCAAGCTCTCGCCGGGCCGGCTCCCGGGCGCGCCCATCACGACGACCACCGCCGGATGAACGCTCCCGCGCACGGCGCGCTGGACCTCGACGAGGACGAGCTCGTCGCGTGCGTGGCATGCGGCTTGTGCCTTCCGCACTGCCCGACGTACCGGGTGACCGGGTTCGAGTCCGCATCACCCCGAGGTCGGATCGCCGCCATGCAGGCCGTCGACCTCCACGGCGCGCCGCTCGACGCCACGTTCGAGCGCTACATGGAGGAGTGCGTGCAGTGCCGGGCGTGCGAGGCCGTGTGTCCGTCGTCGGTTCCGTTCGGCCATCTGATGGAAGGGTCGCGCCGAGCGCTCCAGGAGCACCGGCGGAACAGCCGGCCGTGGTCGCGCCGGGTCGCCGAGTGGCTCGGGTACCGGCTCGTGCTCCCGCGCCACTGGTTGCTGGTAGCGGTGTCGTGGCTGCTCGCTCTGATCCAGCGACTGCACCTCGTGCCCAAGCGATTCTCCGTGCCGCCGATCTCGATGCGGGCGCTGGCGCGCCCGCTGCGCGCGCCGGCGACGGCCGGCGACGCGGATGCATTCCTCTTCCCGGGCTGTGTGATGGATGCGTGGCAGCGCGACACGCATCGGGCCGCGCTGCGGGTCATGCAGGCCGCGGGCGCGCGACCGGCGCTTCCCCGCCAGGGCGCTGACTGCTGCGGTGCGCTGCACACGCACGCCGGGCGGACCGAAGAGGCCCGGAGGCTCGCGCGCCGCGTCATCGCGTCGATGCCCGGCGACGCGCCGGTGGTCGTCGACAGCGCCGGCTGCGGCGCGGAGATGAAGGACTACGGCCGGCTCCTTGGCACTCCTGAAGCCGCCGCGTTCGCGGCGCGCGTCCAGGACTTCTCCGAGTGGCTCACGGCGCAGGGCCCGGTTCCGGTTCGGCCGACCGGGCAGGTCGTCGTCGTGCAGGACCCGTGTCACCTCCGCCACGTGCAGAAGGCTGCGGGCGCGGTCCGGGCCGTGCTCACGCCGGCGTACGAGACTGTCGACACCGACGACGACGGCCTGTGCTGCGGGGCCGGCGGTGCGTACAACGTCCTCCAGCCCGGGCTGGCCGGCGACATCCGCGACCGCAAGGTCGCTGCCATCGGTCGCGCCGCCGGCGGACGGCGCGACCCGATCGTGGTGTCGGCGAACCCGGGGTGTGCGATGCATCTGGGCGCGGCCGGGCTCGATGTCCGCCACCCGGCCGACCTCCTGGCGGAGGCGCTCGATGTCTGACGGCGTGGACGCGCTCGTGGCGCAGCTCAGGACGATCGAGGAGTCGCTGCGCGACCTCGCGTACGACCGCCTCGAGGCCGCCGCCGCCGGCGACGACAGCGCGGCCGCCGACGAGAAGCGGCTCCACCA
>JBKOZX010000244.1:0-1983 GCA_046726115.1 Actinomycetota bacterium
GGTCGAGGTCGACGTCTGCGGCCGATCTCTGAGCTTGGCAGGATGAGGGTGTGGCGACGGGCGGCGTCCGGTATGTGCGTGTCGGGGAGGCGTCGATCGCGTATCGGGTGATCGGTTCGGAGGGTCCCTACCTCCTCGACATCACGAGTGTGTTCCCTGGGATCTTGGCGGCGGAGCACTCGGTGACGCGCGGTTATTGGCAGCGGATCTCCCGGTTCGCACGCGTGGTTGTCTTCGATGTCCAGGGGAGCGGGCGGTCCGATCCTCTTCCGCTTGGGATCGCGGCGTCCGTGGAGCGTCAAGCCGAGCAGGCGATCGCGGTGCTGACGTCGGCGGGCATCGAGCACGTCTATGTGGGCGGTCACGATGCCGGCGGCGCCGTGGCGGTCACGGTTGCTGCGCAGCGCCCAGATCTGGTTTCTGGCCTGGTGCTCGTGAATGCCTACGCACGCGTCCTCGCTGAGGACGACTACGGCTGGGGCGTCGACCGCTCGACGTTCGATTGGTACCTGCAGGCCCGACGAGATCGGCACGGTACGGGCTTCCTGTTGGAGCTCATCGCTCCCAGCGTTGCGAGAGACCCGGAGGTGCTCGAGTTCTGGGCCGACTACGAGCAGCAGCTCTCGAGCCCGGCACAGGCCATGGCGCTCAGCCGCATAGGCGAGACGCTCGACGTTCGCGCGCTCCTACCGCAGGTGCGGGCACCGACCCTGGTCATCCAAAGCGCCGACGACGCCATGTTCAGCGTCGAGCATGGGCGCTACCTCGCCGCGCACCTTCCGGACGCCCAGCTCGTCGAGCTTCCCGGAAGAGACCATTGGGTGCTGTGGGAGGCCGGTGAGATGGTCGCGAATGAGATCGAGACCTTCATCACCGGCGTTCGTCCGGTCGCCCGAGCCGAGCGCGTGTTGGCTGCAGTCCTGTTCACGGACCTTGTGGGCTCAACGGAACGCGCTCGCGAGTTCGGCGACCGTCGATGGCGCAGAGTGCTCGACGAATACGAGCGTGCGTCCTCAGAGGAGATCGACCGTTTTCGCGGTCGATTGGTCAAGCACACGGGTGACGGCGCTCTCGCGACCTTCGGGTCTGCCTCGGATGCGATCGGCTGCGTACTCGCGATCGAGCGCGCGGTTCGCCGACTTGGACTTGAGATCCACTCCGGCATCCACGTCGGTGACGTCGAGCGGCGCGGCGACGACATCGGAGGATCGACCGTGAACATCGCTGCACGCGTCATGGCGGCGGCCGCGGGCGGCGAGGTACTCCTGACTACGGCCGCCTACGAGGCTGCCGCCGGATCCGGAATCCGATTCTCGGCCGCCGGCGAGCACTCCCTCAAGGGACTACGTGAACCCCGCCTGCTCTATCGCGTCGACCACCGTCCGGACTCCCGAATCCGAGATCCGTGAGTTCAGCGAGGGTGGAGTCACCGCGGGACTGGTCCGCTCGCGAGCGCGCCGTCGGGAGGCCACTTGGCATATTCGGTAAGTAGTCGGGTCGCCTCGGCGGAGGCCGCGCGGGGTGCGACTCGGTAGCAGGCCAGCCGCCAGACGAGGACCGGGGAGTCGATTGGCCCTCGGTTGTTGAGCTCGGGCTAGGAGAGATGGCATGGGCTCTAGAAGGGGCCTAGCCCGTCGCTACGGTTGGGCGCCGAGCCTTGATCCTTGAGGCGTGGGAGCGCGACGGTCGGTCGCTGTAACCGACAGTCGTCACAGGGATTTGTGCGTGAACCACAGGTAGACCGCGGGCTCGTGCCGCTGGACCTCGACGGTGGCTTCTGGCTACGCCTACCGGCAACCCTACCGAGGACGGGAACCCGAAGTTGTCATCTTCATTGAGCATTGCGTCTCTAACGGCGGCCGGCGCGCCATCGAGCTCCTAAGGCGGAGTGGGGGAGCGCATATCGCCGGTTCCGGGCGCGGCCGAGCGGCTGTTGTCAATGTCGTTATGGCGCGGGTCGGCGTGAGAAGTGCGGCTCCGGAC
>JBKOZX010000245.1:0-1868 GCA_046726115.1 Actinomycetota bacterium
CACCAAGCCAGCCGGTCTGCGCTACGCGACCTTCCTGCTCGATGACGGCGTCAGCTTCGTCCACATCGCCCGGGCCGACGCGGATCCGAACCCGCTGCCCCAGGTGGCGGCGTTTCAGGAGTTCCAGCGCGAGATCGCCGACCGCTGCGAGGAGCAGCCGCAGGTGAGCGAGGTACAGGAGGTCGGCGCCTACCGCTTCTTCTATCGGGGCTGAGGCAACGATGAGGCCGTCGCATTACCGCCGATTACGCGATGTCCAAGGGCGCCATCAATGTCCTCAGCAGGACGCTTGCCCGGCAGCTCGGCCCGTGCGGGATCAAGTTCGCGCATCGACCACGAGGGCCGCGCGATGAACGTCGAATCCACAGAGCGCCACGACAAGCGATCAGTTCGATCCGGATCGGTTCCCCGACCGGGTAACCACCGCCTGACGGATCGAGCGCCAACGGGGGCTGGCGGACCCGGAGAACGCGGTGCACCCAATCCTGGCTTCACGATCGGGACGGGCTCTAGCTCCGACGGACCGACGTCATGGCGTCTCGAGCGCAACCTTCGTCAGGTGACCTTTGCCCAGTGTCCGGAGATGAGCGTGTTCTCCGAAACCACTTCCGCTCGAATGGCCGCTGTTCACGCGCATCCGGCTTGGACACTCCTGCTACCCGTCGACGGAGGAACCGTCACGGTGGTCGCGGGCGACGTGGTCCGCGTACACAGCGACGGGGTGCTGCTTGCCCCCCAGATTCAGTACCGCGCAGCCACCGACGGTCCGCACGTCGCCGTGTACACAAATGCGTGGAGGTCGGCACGGCCGCGAAGCATGCGCCCACGGATGATCGGTTCCAATGCCGCTCGACGTGTACTGGACGTGCTCGACGTCGACCACGGGACCGACCTCTCCGGGTCGATGGTCGAGCTGGCAACACTCGTGGGGCGCATCGGCGCGCTCGACTCGCGGCTGGCGTTCGTCATCGAGGCCCTCCCGGAAACAGGTCGGCTCGACGGACTGGCCGCAGACGTTGGTATCTCCCCATCGCGGTTGCGTGCCCTCGCGAACGACAACATTGGGGTGCCCCTGACGCAGTTGCGGCTGTGGTCGCGGCTTGCGCGAGCAATTGCCTGGTTGCCGTATGGCACGACGGCGACGGTGGCGACCGCCGCAGGCTTCGCAGACCAGGCGCACTTCACTCGAACCGCCCGACGATTCTTGGGCCGGACCCCCGGCGGCCTCTCGCTGCGGCCGCTCGTCCACTAGCCGCGCCACGCTTAGCCGCCCGCCTCGCGATTCCAGTCGCTGCGTTCAAGACCGAACCAACGAAGAGGGCACAAACTCGCGCGTGGATGAGCGGGGAGAACCCTTATGAGCAAGATCGTTTGCCGCGGCGTCATGATCGCGGACTACGAACCGGCGCCGATCTCGTCCTGATCGGAAGCCAGACCGGTCCGCTGAACAGGAGCGCGCAGTGACGAACGATCTCTCGCGTCGATGGGACGCGGCGCGCGGGTACGCGCATGTGAACGAGCTCACCATGTACTACGAGATCCACGGCGACGGGCCACCGGTTGTGCTTCTCCACGGCGCCATGGGAACCATCGAGAGCTGCTTCGCGAACCTGGTGCCGACACTCGCCAGGACGCGTACGGTCATCGCCGCCGAACTCCAAGGACACGGGCACACTCCTGATGTCGACCGCCCGTTGTCCTACGAGCAGATGGCGGAGGACCTCGCTGGACTCCTGCAGGCGCTCGACATCGATGTCGCCGATTTCGTCGGCTACAGCATTGGCGGCGCTGCTTCTTTCCAGCTTGCACTTCGCCACCCGAGCGTGGTTCGTCGGCTTGTCGTCGCCGGGGGGACCTGCTTCCGACCC
>JBKOZX010000246.1:0-4082 GCA_046726115.1 Actinomycetota bacterium
AGCACCCTCGGGCAGCGGGAAGAAGTACCAAGCCAGGAGGACGGCAGACGTGCCGAGGACGGCGAACAGGACCACACGGCTCCGCCACGGCTTCCAGAACGCTCTCGTCCGACTCGCCACGACGGCGGCGCCGACCGCGAAGATCGTGAACAGCCCCGCCGACGCCTCGGACTGGTTGAGGCCGTTGACTGCAACCGCGGCCGCTGAGCGGGTCGACTGGATGAGGTCGAACGGCGCCCCGAACAGCGTCGCCGGATCCTCGGTTCCTCCGCCGTTTCGTCGCATCCCCGGGTACACGCTGCTGCTGAGTGCATTGAGCGCGTCGCGATGAGCGAGGACGAAGCCGACGAGAAGCGCGCCTCCGACGACGCACGCGACGGCACCGACCACGAGCAGGCCCATCCACCAACGACGACGCTGTTCCCGCGGGGGAAACGACCGGGCGATCGCCGCAATCGCGGCTGCTCCGGTCACGAAGACCAACGGCGCCACCGAGGGTGGATAGAGCACGACGACGGCGCATGCGCCGAACCACCCCGAGGCCGCGGCCAGACCGATCTTTGCGTACAAGGACCAGACGCGCGTCGCGGTGACGACCGCGGCGGCGGCGAGGCACGAATAGCCGATGGCGGTGCCGGTCACAGGAAGCGTCCACCACTGCACGAACGGGCTCAGCACGACGAGCAGCGCGATCAGCGCCGCGGTGAGGGTTCGAACGCCGAGCGCGAGCGCGAGGGCGTACAGGCCGAGCCCCGGAAGCGCCAGGAACAGGATCCACCACTCGAACGCGAAGGCGTGCTCGACCCCGAACACGTGATACGGCCACGTCTGCGGCCTGACGACGATCTCCCAGCCTCGTGTCGGGAGGTCGTACAGCACGCCCATGTCGTGCTCACCGACGCCGATCTCGTTATGGTCCGGGAGGCCGAGCTCGGCCTGGCGGACGGCCAGCGGCGTGCGAACCTGATACTCGTCGGTGCGGACTTCTCTCGGCCGGCCCGCGAACACGGGGCCGCTGTGGGAGCCGATCCTCGCATCGAGCGAGATCGACGACCCGGTGAGCCGGAGGCTGCCCATGACGACGACGACGAGCGCGATCACGATGGGAAACCACAGGGTGACCGGTACCCGAGAGACAGGACGGCGACGTCGGCCGCGCGTCGCATCAGCCGGATGCGACGCTCCGCTCGCACCTACGGGGTGGGTCGAGACGACTTGGGGACGGGAGCGAGTCGTCACGCGCGCGCTCGGGAATCTCCGCCCGTCATGCGCCGAAGACTAATGGCCGATCCCCGCCCGAGACCGCAGCGTGAAGCGACCTGCGCCGTCTGTGGGTCGCGGGCGTCGGTGACCGACTCGGTGCACTCGTCGTTCAGTGGTCGCGACTTCGAGTTGGCCCACTGCACGTCCTGCCATTACTCGTTCGTGGTCGACCCGCGCACCGATTTCGACACGCTGTACGACGGTGCGTACTACCGCGGCGGTGGCGCCGACTCCATGGTCGACTACGAGCGCGAGCTGCGAGACCCGCGCACCGTGCGCAGGTACGAATGGCAGGCGATCGTCGAGATCGTCCGTCATCTCCGCGGGCCGCTCGACGGTCTCCGGTGGCTCGACTACGGGTGCGGCCTCGGTGGGCTCGTGCGCTACGGACGAGATCGCGGAGTCGACATCTCCGGCTTCGATGAGGGATACGCCGCCGAGCGCATGCGGCACGACTGCATGCCGGCACTCTCCCCGGCGGAGCTCGACACGGCCGCCGAGTCGTTCGATGTGGTGACGGCGATCGAGGTCTTGGAACACCTCATCGATCCCATGGTCACGTTGCGGCGCCTCGCCGCGCTCCTCCGACCGGGCGGCCTGCTCTTCCTGACGACGGGCAACGCCGAGCCGTTCCGAGGCCGCCTGGCGAAATGGTCGTACGTGCAACCCGACGTCCACGTCGGGTTCTTCGAGCCCGGCACGCTCACCACCGCCCTGCGTAACGTCGGTTTGCAACCCGCGTTCCCGGGCTACGTACCGGGCTTCGACGACTTGTTGCGCTACAAGATCCTGAAGAACCTCCGGCAGAAGCGCCGCCACGCACTTGAAAGAATCGTCCCGTGGCCGATCGTTGCACGCACTGCCAACCGCCGCTACCGGGTGAGCGCGCAACCCGTTGCTTGGAAGCGGTGAGGCCGCTTCACGTCACCCGCGCTCGTCAACCTCCCGGAACAATTCGCCGTCGATCCGCCGGAGCGTCAGGAGCGACGAGTCGCGCAGCTGCTTCTCCGCGGCACGCAGGCTCTCGACCGAGTCCCACCGGGCGCTGACCAGCTTCCCCGTGAGCCGCGACGACTCCTCGGACAGGAGGAACACGAGGAGCTCTGCGAGCTTCTCGTCGACGTCCTGGAGCTCGCCGCTCGTGTCGTCGAGCATCGCAGCCGCGGTCCGGTACAGGTCGTCGCCCACCGCGTCCGGCCCGGCATCGAGCACGGGCCGGAGGAACCCAGTCGGCTGCGGCCCGGGCGCGACGGCGTTCACGCGGATCGCCGACGGCGCGAGCTCCCGCGCCAGGGTCTCCGTCAGCACCACGACGCCGGCTTTCGCCGTGGTGTACGCGCTGATGCGATCGGGGACGCCGGGCCCTCCGACGCCGCCGCCAGAGAGGTTCAGGATCGACCCACGGCCGGCCCGTGCCATCTGCGGCACGAACGCCGCGCACATGTTGACGACGCCCACGACGTTCACCTCGAGCGCACGCTTCCATTCCCCGAGGTCGACCTCGTCCACGCGTCCGACGGGCCCGAGCCCGGCCGCGTTGTTCACGACGCCGTAGACAGCTCCGAGTTCCCGCTCGGTGCCGCGGGCGAAGTCGCGGACGGCGCCGGCGTCGCGCACGTCGAGCGCGGCGGTGACGACCTCGACCCCGTGCTGTTGGCGGAGGTCATCGGCGGCCGCCTGCAGCTCAGGTTCTCCGCGCGCACAGAGGGCAAGCGCTGCCCCTTCGCGCGCGAGCAGATCAGTGATGCCGCGACCCAGGCCTCGGCTGGCGCCGCTCACCACGAGCACCCGCCCGCCCAGCTTCACGACGCAGGGCCGATGGCGGCTCGCGGTCGGGCAAGACAGACGAGCGACGTGCCGAGGGGCGTGGGTACCCGGCCCTCGAGACGGCAGAGGCCCCCGAACGCACGGCCCAGAACGCCCGATTCGGCCGTCCCCGTCGGGTAGGGCCGACGTCGCATACGCGAGTAATACGCGGTGACCGGCACGAGGGTGAGCCCGAAGTACCGGAGCCTCTCGATCGCGAACACAGGAGACAGCACTGCTTCGAGGGAACGTCGCGTATACCTGCGATAGTGGCCGAGTTGCTCGTCGTGGTATCCGAACAGCGACGGCATGGCAGGCACGCTGAGCACGAGACGACCGTCGTCGACGATGAGCCGGCGCAAGCGCTCGACGGCAGCGCGGTCGTCGTCGATGTGCTCGAGCACGTCGTGCATGACGACGATGTCCGCCACCCTTTCGCCTTCCACGCCATCGAGGCCGAAGGGATGGACGACACAGTCGCGATCGGGACAGTCTTTTCGGGCGAGTTCGTACGCGGCGGGGTCAGGCTCGAATGCCTCGACGCGGTAGCCCGCCTGCACCGCCATCCGGTTGAACAACCCGGCGCCGCAGCCGATGTTGTACAACAAGGCGCGCCTAGGGCGATCGCGCAACCACCGCAGCGTGATGGTGTACTTCGCCTGGGCGTATGCGTCCGACTCGCGGAACTCGTGGTCGGTCGCCGTGTACTCGACGCTCACGAAGACTCGGCGACGGGCACCGAAGGACGCGTCCGAGGAGCCGGCGACTCGGCCGGTGGCGACTCCACGAAGCCCTCGGCGACGTCGACGATGTATCGGGGTCGCCGCTTCACCTCGTCGTAGATGCGACCGATGTACTGGCCCATAATCCCCAGGCAGATCAGCTGCACCCCGCCGACGAAGAGGACGAGCGCCACGATGGTCGGGTTCCCGACCGGGAAGGACACGCCCGCAAGCGTCGCGATCAGATACGCGGCCCCGACGATGAACGCCAGGCCGGCGGCGATGAAACCC
>JBKOZX010000247.1:0-8298 GCA_046726115.1 Actinomycetota bacterium
GGACTCGGGACCGGGCTCGACGCCGCGCGCGAGCCGGGACAGCGTGCGCCAGTTGTGCAAGCGGAGGACGCGCAGCTCGACGAACGTCTGCGCGAGCGCGTCGGCGACCTCGGGCTCGTCGAGCTCGCGCCGTTCGGCAGCGAGCGCGTACATCTCGTCGAGGAACACCTCGTGCACGACTTGCTCCTTGAACGGAAACGACGTGCCGCGCTCGTGGGCAAGGGTGGTGTTCGCAACCGCCCAACCGTTGTCGAGCTGCCCGACGAGGTGATCACGGGGAACGAACACCTCGTCGAGGAACACCTCGTTGAACTCGGCCTCACCGGTGATTTGGACCAGGGGTCGCACATCGATGCCGGGCGCCTCCATGTCGACGACGAGATACGAGATGCCGCGGTGCCGGGGCGCGTCCGCGTTCGTGCGCGCGAGGCAGATCCCCCACCGGGCGTGGCGGGCGTAGCTGGTCCACACCTTCTGCCCGCTGAGCACCCAGCCGTCGTCGACCGCAGCGGCGCGGGTCGAGAGCGATGCGAGGTCGCTTCCGGCCCCGGGCTCACTGAACAGCTGGCACCAGATCTCGTCGGCGGTGAGGATCTTCGGGAGCCACCGCCGCCGCTGCTCGTCGGTCCCGTGCGCGAGCAAGGTCGGGCCGGCGAGGTTGATGCCGACCCGGTTGACGGGCTGGGCCGCCCGCGAGCGGGCGTATTCCATGTTGAAGATCGCGACCTGGACCGGCGACGCGCCGCGCCCGCCGTATTCGGACGGCCAGTGGACACCGACCCAGCGGCCTTCGGCGAGCTTCGACTGCCACTGGCGTCCCCATGCAACCTCGTCGTCGACGGACGAGAACGACGGGGCCAGCTCGACGTTCGCCGCGAGCCACTGGCGGACGTCAGCGGCGAACGCGAGTTCCTCGTCCGTGAAGCTCAGATCCATCAGAGGTCCCAGAACCGCTCGCGCTGGTACCGCACGAACGACTCGTGCAACGTGCGCTCGTCGTCGGCCGTGAACGCGCGGTACGCGGGCTCGCCCCGGCCGCGGACGTACACTTGGTCGCGGCCGACGCGGTCGGCGCGCCACTTGTCGTGCACGAGGGAGCGCTTCACGATCTTGTTGGTGCCCGTCGTCGGCGGATCCTGCAGGATGCGCACGAATCGTGGACGCCACTTCGGGCCGACGCCGTCCTGGGCGTCGACCCACGCCGCGAAGGCCGTGGGGTCGAAGGTGGCGCCGTCGCGCAGCACGACCCCGGCCATGACCTGGTCGCCGGCCTGGTCGTCGGGCACGCCGTACACGCTGGCGAGCACGACGTCGGGGTGGTGCGCGAGCGCGGCCTCGATCGGCCCGGCCGGGAAGTTCTCGCCGTCGACACGGAGCCAGTCGGCGTTGCGCCCGGCGAAGTACAGATATCGGTCGTCGTCCAGGTACCCGAGGTCGCCGGTCCAGTACCAGCCGAAGCGCAGCGTGCGCTCGTTGGCCTCCTCGTTGTTGTAGTAGCCCTCGAACGGACCGGCGCCGGCGGTGTTGACGATCTCGCCCACGCACTCGTCGGCGTTCAGCAGCTTGCCCTCGTCGTCGAAACGGGCGCGCGGCAGCTCCGCACCGCTGTCGTCGACGACCTTGACCGCTTCCGCGACCTTCCCGAGCGCGCCGGCGCGCTCTTCGGCGTCGCGATCCACGGCGACGCCACCCTCGGTCGCGCCGTACGCGTCGATGACGTCGACCGCGAACCGGCGCGAGAACGCCTCGACGACCTCCGGCGAACCCTCGTTGCCGAACGCGACTCGGAGTGGGTTGTCGGCGTCGTCGGGTTGCTCCGGCGTGGCGAGCAGGTACGCGAGCGGCTTGCCTGTGTAGTTGAAGTACGTGGCGCCGTAGCGACGGACGTCGCCGAGCCATCGAGAGGCGCTGAACTTGCGGGCCAGCCCGACCGACGCGCCGTGCACGATCGACGGCGCCCACCCCACCATCAGCGCGTTCGAATGGAACAACGGCATGCACACGTAGCCGACGTCGTCGGGGCCGAGGTCCATGATCATGCCCATGCGGTTCCCGGTGACCATGAACCGGCGCTGGGTGCAGATGACGGCCTTGGGCGCGGCGGACGTGCCCGACGTGAAGATGAGCCCCCACAGCGTGTCGGCGTCCGGGTCGAGGCCCGGATCCTCGCTCGGGACTGCGGCCAGGGCTTCGTCCAGGGGCTTGCCCAGGGTCGGGGCGGGGTCGCCGGCGTCGGCGAAGCGCGCCGAGACGAGCAGGTTGTCGGGCTCGGTCGGCAGCCGGTCGGCAACGGGTTCGAGCAGCGGTTCGTGACGCGGCTCGGTCACGATCAACCCGACGTGCGTGTGCGCGATGTCGCGCAGCAGGTGCTCGTCGCGGCGGGTGTGGTTGAGGCCCACGACGGCGGACCCCGACAGGGCGGCACCACCGAGCGCGAAGAGATAGTCGGGTGTGTTGTCGAGGAGCACGCCCACGTGCAACGGGCGGTCGGATGGGCCGCGGGCGAGGAACAACTGCGCCCAGCGGCACGCCTCGGCCACGTACTCGCCGTGGGTCCAGACCCGGTCCGCGAACTTCAGCGCCGCGCGGTCGCGGAGCGCGGCGTCGGTCGCGTTGCGCCGCAGGAGTGCCGCCGCGTTCGGCGCCGGCATCGGGGCCTGTCCCGGCGGCGGGGCCGACCGGCGCGTCACGTGCGCGCCCGGTTGGCTGACATGCGCGTCACGTTACCGGACCGATCCGCCACGATTGCAGGGGCCGCAGGCACGCGAGCGACGGGCGTAGCGTGAGGCGCCCACTGCTCCCGCTCCCACCCAGGAGGCCCGATGCCAGCACACGAAGACCACACCTACCGGGTCACGGAGGTTGTCGGGAGCTCGGCCGACAGCATCCAGCACGCGGTGCGCAACGGGATCTCCCGCGCCGGCCAGACGCTCCGTCATCTCGACTGGTTCGAGGTGACGGAGATCCGAGGATGGATCGACAACGGTGAGGTCGGGCACTTCCAGGTGTCGATGAAGATCGGCTTCCGGCTCGAGGACTGACCATGACCGCCGCGGTCGACCTCACGGGAGCGGCAGATCTCCACTGTCACTTCGGACCGGACGCGCATCGCGAGCGCTCGGTCGACGCCCTCGACGCCGCCCGCGACGCGGCCGGCGCGGGTCACGCCGCCGTCGTCCTCAAGTCGCACGACTACCCCACGGCCGCGCTCGCCGCGATCGTCGATCGGGTCGTCGCCGGGGTGCGCGTGTTCGGCGGGATCTGCTGCGACCGCGAGGTCGGCGGTGTGAACCCGGCCGCGGTCGAGACTGCGCTGCGCATCGGCGCCAAGGTCGTCTGGCTTCCGACGCTGACGAGCCGCCAGGACCAGCTCAACGGCGTGGGCGGGCAGCTCGGCATCCCGGGCCCCGGCTTGACCGTCGTCGACGAAGGAGGAGCGCTGCTGCCCGAGACGCTTGCAGTGCTCGGCCTCGTCGAGGAGTTCGACGCCGTCCTCGCCGCCACGTGACCTGGGAGGAGCATCTCGCCGTCACGCGCGAGTTCGGTGGTCGGGGGAAGGTGCTCGTGACGCACGCGATGGAGGAGCTCGCCGGCCCGAACCTCTCGGTCGACCAGTGCGTCGAGCTGGCGGAGCTCGGCGCGACCATCGAGCTGTGCGCGCTCACGTGCCTCGGCGCGCTGGCCACCCGGCCGCCGGGAGCAATTGCGGGCGCGGCTCACACGATCGGCGCCGAACGATGCACGCTCGCGACGGACTACGGGCAGAAGGCGAACGTCCGCCCCGTCGCGGGCTTCCAGGCGTTCGCCGACGCGCTCGTGGCCGAGGGTCTCACCGCCGACGCGATCCGGCGCATGGCGTGCGACAACCCGTGCGCGCTGCTCGGGCTCGCCGCGTAGCCACGCGCAGCGCCCCACGTAGGATGCGGCCGATGGAAGACCGCTCGACGCCCGGGCTGTACCTGGAGATGACCGACATGCCGGGCGACGAGTATGCGGCCACGCGAGTTCCGGACGTCCTCCGGCATCCGGACGCCGAACGCGCCACGTGGTGGGAGAACGCATGCCGGGACCGCGCCGACCTGCCGCGCGCGCTCCCCGAGTTCGGCCTGCTCGGCGTGTACGAGGTCGCCGACGGGTTCACCGCGCCGCCGGCACCGGACGCCGTAGTCGGGCACGGCTTCCGCCGCACGCCGCGACCGGGTCAGGGCCGTCTGACGGGCGAGCCCACCCTCGGTGTCCTGCTGGTGCTCATCAGCCCGCGCCAGCCTTTCCAGGCCCAGGCGCTGCGGAACTGGGCCGACTTCGTCCACATCCGCCACATCGCCGAGGTGGGCGTTCCCGGCTACTCGATGATCACGCCGTACGAGAACGTGACGGGCGGCGATCCGCGCTTCCTCCACTTCTACGAGATGGACACCGACGACCCCGAAGCTGCGTTCCAGACGATGACGCCGATCGTCGCCGACCGCATCGGCGAACCCGGCACCCCCGCCTGGGAACGCTGGGCGAACACGCCCGAGCTCCGGATCGTCTACGTCAACACCTTCCGCCGGCTGGGCGAGCGGTCGGCGTGACCGGATCACCCGAGTTCTTCTCCGTCGTCCGCACGCAGCGCGCCCACCGGGCGTTCACGGACGACCCCGTGTCGGACGAGCTGATCGAGCGAGTGCTCGAAGCGGCGACGTTCGCGCCGAGCGGGGAGAACACGCAGCCGTGGGTGTGCGTCGTCGGGCGGGACGCGGCGGCGCGGGGTCGGATCGGCGAGCTCAACCGGCAGGCCTGGGAGGGCGGCGGTCGCGACTTCTCGCGGCCGCGCCTGACGCCCGAGGTGTTCGCGAAGGTCGAAGCGGGCGCGACCGGCGGCATCGCCAACGCGCCCGTGCTCGTCGTCGTGTGCGGCGACACGTCACGATGCGTCGAAGCCGTGGTGGAGGCGTCGGTCTGGCCCGCGGTGCAGAACCTGCTGCTCGCCGCGCAGGCGCTCGGGCTCGGCGCGGCGCTGACCACCATCACAACCGTGTTCGGCGACGAGCTCCGCACGCTGCTCGCGCTCCCCGACCACGTGCGTCCTTTGGCCGTCGTCCCCCTGGGCTGGCCGGCGAAGCAGCTTGCCCCACCTCGCCGCGCGCCGGTCGCCGAGAAGACGTACCGCGAGCGCTACGGCGCGCCCTGGTCCTAGTACCCCTCGTCGGCGTCGACCACGTGCAGCACCGGCTCGCCGGCCGCGTAGCGGCTCAGGTTGTCGACGAAGATCTCGAGCGTGCGCGCCATGCCGGCGGGCGAAGCCCACGAGACGTGCGCGCTGAGCCGCACCTTGGGATGTGAGTACAGCCAGTGACCCTCGGGCAGGGGCTCGGGGTCCACGGTGTCGAGGGAGGCCATCGCGACGCGCCCGTCGTCGAGCGCGTCGCGGAGGGCTTCCTGGTCGACGAGGGCGCCGCGGGCGATGTTGACGAGGTGCACGCCCGGCTTCACGAGCGCGAGTGTCTCGGCGTTGATGAGGTGACGCGTGCGCGGCGTCGCCGGCGCCGCAAGCACGACGTGGTCGGCCTCGGGCAACAGCTCCTCGAGCGAGCCGACCACCTCGACGCCCGCGATCGGACTCGGTTCGGGGCGGCGGCGCAGGGCCCGGACTCGCATGCCGAACGGCAGCGCGCGCTCGGCGACGGCGATGCCGATCCCGCCGAGGCCCACGAGGGCCAGGTTCTGTCCGTAGAGCCACCCGAGCGGGGCGAAGTTCCAGTGCTCGGGCGGCTCGTGGAGCCACGTCTCGGGGATGCGCTTTTCGAAGGCGAGCATCGTGGCGAGCACGAACTCCGAGATCGGGATGGCCGACGCACCGCGCGCACAAGTGACGGTCCGCCCGTCGAACATCTCTTGCGGAAAGCTGTCGACGCCCGTGCCCGCGAGGTGCACCCAGTCGACGCGCTGGGCGTAATCAAGCGAGTGCGGCCCCCAACCGCCGAACAGCACGTCGGCGCGCAGGTCGGGCGGGGGCGGCTCGGCCCCGGCGTCGATGATCTCGACGTCGGGAACCGCCGCCTTCATCGCCTCGGCGGCCTTCGGGCCCAACTGATTGATCACGCGCACCGACACGACAGAAAACCTATGTCAGAACGGGCGCGTGACCGCGCGGGTCGGGCCGAAGCTGTGCAGGGCGAGGGCATGGAGGTTGGCGAGGCCGCCGCACACCATCACGAGCATGTGCTCGGGGCTCGCGACGAGGTGCACATTTCCTTGGTTGTCGACGCGGCCGTTCTCGGCCGCCTTCTCGCGGTGCGGCTCGGGCCACCGGTCGACGGGCAGGGCCGCATGCGCCCACAGCCGCTCCTGGACGTCCTCGACGTCCGGATACGCCTTGGCGATGAGGTCGGCCCAGGGCGGCGCGATGCACACCAGGATCTCGGCGCCGTGGTGGGCGCCGATGAACGCGTTGGTGCCGGGGAACGCGAGCGACATGCCGACGATCTCGAGCAGGTCGACGCCGTTGTCGGCGACGATGTCGGCGATGTCGATCGTCCCGGTGCAGCCGTGCACCGTCACCGCGTCCCCGGAGACGCCACGACGCTCGGCCAGCGGCGCCCACGGCGAGCGCTCCTCCCATTCACCCACGACGATGCCGGCGACACGGCCCGGCTGACCGAACACGCTCTTCGAACTGATCCCGACGACCTGACCGGCGACGTTGCGCATCACGAGGCGCACGGCGCGTCCGATCGCCGGCGCGGGGCCGGCGGCGCCGCCGAAGCAACCGGCGTCGAACGGGATCGACAACGCGTGGCGCGCGGGGCCGTTCACGAAGGCGCCCGGTACGACACACGATGTCGTCGTGTTCAGCGCGAAGAGGTTGAACGCGGGGTCCGCCATGGCGTCGATCGCCGCGCACAGCAACGGCATCGACGCGGCGGGCGCGCCGGCCATGACCGCGTTCACGGCGACCTTCTCGACCGTGCACCGGCCGTTGCGGGGAGGAAGCTCGGCCAGGCACTCGTCGGGGAAGTGGCCGGACGCGACGAGGTGCGCACGGACCCGCTCCTCGGTCGGCGGGACGAGCGGGAGGCCGTCGCCCCATCCGGCGTCCGTGGCGAGCTTCTGGAACGCGTCGGGGTCGTCGTCGACCTCGAGGCGCGCGCTCGACAGCCAGTCGAGCTCGCAACCCTCGGGCCCGCAGTCGACGCGGCCGGCGATCTCGCTGTGCTCGTGGCTCACGCGCCGCCTCCGATGCGTGCGTGGAGCAACGTAGTGATGCTCTGTGCACGCATCATGGGGCTGCGCCGAGCGTGGCGAGGAGCCGGGGCCAGTGCTCGCGCGCGATCTGACGCACCTCGGTCTCCGGGCGCGACTCGAGCGGGTACGGCAGCACGTGGATGCGCAAGCCGGCGCGGCCGGCGTTGGCAGCCATGGTGCGGGCAAGATGCTCGAACTCTGCGGTTACGACGACGACCGCCGTCTTCCCCCGGGAGGCCACGGCAACAGTGTCGTGCACGCTCCAGGAGGTGCAGGAGCCTCAGTTGCCCAGGCCGATGACGGCGATGTCGACGTCGGTCGCGAAGTCGTCGAGCTCGGCGAACGTGCGCACGCCGTCGTCGCCGATGCGGTTGCCCGCGCGCCACGGACGGACGTGCGCCCCCGCGGCGGCCAGCTCGCGCGTCCACTCGTCGAGCACCCACTCGAATGACGGCCACGTCCGGTCGGAGCGAACCCCGACGGTGCGGCCGGCGAGGTCACCGGCGTCGGGTCCAGGGTCGGGGTCGACCTCCGGCGGCGACGCGGTCGGGTCGAGAACCGTGATTCGTGCCACTGCCCACCTCCTCTCGGTGCAAGGATCGTAGGCGCGTTCCCTGATACGGACGTCAGGGAATGCGCGTAGGCTCCGACGCGGCGAACGGCGGCTTTGCCGACCGTCGCCGCAAAGGCGGAGCTTGCGACGGCGACGGGAGAAGGAGTGCGCGCCGAGGTAGTGGTCGACGGGATCGTGTTCGGCGAAGGGCCGGTGTGGGTGCCGGACGACACGCCGGGCGGCCCGAGCCTCGTCGTGACGAGCGTGGCCGCGGGCGCGCTCTACCGCGTATGGCCGGAGCAGAACCGCGCCGAGAAGCTGGCAGACACCGGCGGAGGCGCGAACGGCGCCGCGCTCGCAGCCGACGGCAGCATTCTCGTGACCCAGAACGGCGGCATGGACTTCTCGAAGCTGCCGATCGCGGCCGACTACCCATACAACTCGGCGACACCCGGCCTCCAGCTGGCGACGCTCGACGGTTCCGTCCGCTACCTCGCCGACGAAGGCTTCCACGCGCC
>JBKOZX010000248.1:0-6521 GCA_046726115.1 Actinomycetota bacterium
GATCTACGGCATGTCGGAGAGCAGCGGCCCGATGACGTGGGCGCCGTACAAGGTGAAGCCGGGCACCGTCGGTCCCGGTGTGCCGGGGTGCGACGTGCGCATCGCCGAGGACGGCGAGGTCATCTGCCGGGGCGGCAACGTGTTCCGCGGCTACCTGAACGATCCCGTCAAGACGGCCGAGGCGCTCGACGCCGACGGCTGGCTCCACTCCGGCGACATCGGCGAGTTCGACGACGACGGTTATCTGCGGATCGTCGACCGCAAGAAGGAGCTGATCATCACGGCCGGGGGCAAGAACATCTCACCGGCCAACATCGAGGCGGCGCTCAAGGCGTTCCCGCTGATCGGACAGGCGGCCGTGATCGGCGAGGGCCGTCCGTTCGTCTCGGCGCTGCTCGTGCTCGACACGGACGTGGCGCCGGCGTGGGCGAAGCAGCACGGCGTCGGCGGCGCGTCGCTGGCCGAGCTCGCCGAGAACGTCGACGTGCGCGCCGAGATCGAGCGGTCTGTCACGGACGCGAACAAGCGGTTCAACAACGTCGAGCAGGTGAAGAAGTTCGCGCTGCTCGGCGAGGAGTGGTTGCCCGACTCCGAGGAGCTCACCCCCACGATGAAGCTCAAGCGCCGCGGCATCTACGCCAAGTACGTCGATGTGATCGAGTCGCTCTACAAGCGCTGACTCGGGGTCTTACGCCGATGCTCGATCGCCAGGTCGGCGATGTCGGCCATGATCTCGGCGAGCTTGTAGTCCTTGGGCGTGAAGACGTGGGCGACGCCCTCGTCGAGCAGCTTGCGCCGGTCGGCGTCGGGAATGATCCCGCCGACCACGACCGGTGCGTCGACGTGCCGCTCGCGCAGCAGCCGCACGGTCTCGGGCACGAGCTGCAGGTGCGAACCGGAGAGGATCGACAGGCCCACGACGTCGACGTCCTCGTCGCCGGCCGCCGCCGCGATCTGCTCGGGCGTCAGCCGGATCCCCTGGTACACGACCTCCATGCCGGCGTCGCGTGCCGCCACCGCGATCTGCTCGGCGCCATTGGAGTGGCCGTCGAGACCGGGCTTGCCGACCAGCACGCGCACGGGCCCGCCCAGCTCGCGCGCCGCCGACTGCACGCGCTCGCGCACCTTCACCATCTCGTCAACGGGCGCCGCCGCCACCGCGCCCACGCCGGTGGGCGCCCGGTACTCGCCGAACACCTCGCGCAGCACGCCCGCCCACTCGCCGACCGTGCCGCCCGCCTTGGCGAGCGCGATCGTCGCCGGCGTCAGGTTCTCGGCCGTCGCCGCGACGCGGCGCACCTCGTCGCGGGCGCGCGCCCAGGCCTTCTCGTCGCGCTGCGCGCGCCATTGCTCGAGGTGCTCGACCTGCTCGGCCTCTGCCGCCGGGTCGAGCTCGAGGATGTTCGACTCGCCGCCCTCGTAGCCCGAGACGAGCGGTGACGGCGCCGTCTCCGCGAACATGTTCACGCCCACGACCGGCAGCTCGCCCGACTCGATCTTGCGCACCCGCTCGGCGTGGCTCTGGACGAGCCGGCCCTTCATGGCGTCGATCATCTGGAATGACCCGCCGCCGTCGAGCACCCACTGGAGCTCGGCCTCGGCGGCGTCGACGAGCTCGGCTGTCTTGGCCTCGATGACCTTCGACCCCTCGAACAGGTCGTCGTACTCGAGCAGATCCGTCTCGTACGCGAGCACCTGCTGCATGCGCAGCGACCATTGCTGGTCCCATGGGCGCGGCAACCCAAGCGCCTCGTTCCAGCACGGCAATTGGATCGAGCGGGCGCGCGCGTCCTTCGACAGCGTGACGCCGAGCATCTCGAGCACGATGCGCTGCACGTTGTTCTCGGGCTGTGCTTCCGTGAGCCCGAGCGAGTTGACTTGGACGCCGTACCGGAAGCGGCGGCGCTTCTCGTCCTGCACGCCGTACCGCTCGAGGCAGATGCGATCCCACATCTGCGTGAACGCCCGCATCTTGCAGGTCTCCTCGACGAAGCGGATCCCGACGTCGACGAAGAACGAGATCCGCCCGACGACCTCGGGCAGCTCCTCGTCGCTCACCTGACCCGACTCGCGCACCGCGTCGAGGACCGCGATTGCTGTCGCCAGCCCGTACGCGATCTCCTGCACCGGCGTCGCGCCCGCCTCTTGCAGGTGGTACGGGCAGACGTTGATGGGGTTCCAGCGCGGGATGTGGCGCGCCGCGTGCACCACCAAGTCGACTGTGAGCCGCTTCGACGCCTCGGGCGGGAAGATGTACGTGCCGCGGCTCAGGTACTCCTTCACGATGTCGTTCTGCGTCGTTCCGGCGAGGCGGCCCGCGTCGGCGCCCTGCTCCTCGGCAAGCGCGATGTACATGGCCAGCAGCCACATGGCCGTGGCGTTGATCGTCATCGACGTGTTCATCTCGTCGAGCGGGATCCCGTCGAGAAGAATGCGCATCTCGCCGAGATGGGGGATGGGCACGCCGACCTTGCCGACCTCGCCCCGCGCCAGCGGGTGGTCGGGGTCGTACCCGGTCTGGGTGGGCAGGTCGAACGCGACGGACAAGCCGGTCTGCCCGCGGGCCAGGTTGGTCCGGTACAGCTCGTTCGACGCCCGGGCCGACGAGTGGCCCGAGTACGTGCGCATGAGCCAGGGCTTGTCGCGCGGCGCCATAACCGTATTGTCCCACTCGCCCCGGGCAGGCCGCTCACCCGACGGGCGCCGACTACCCGTACTCGTAGAAGCCCTGACGGCTCTTCCGCCCCAGCCGCTCGGCGCTGACCATGCGGCGCAGCAGCGGGGCGGGCGCGTAGTTGGGGTCGCGGAACTCGGCGTACAGCGCCTCGATGATCGACAGGCTGGTGTCGAGCCCGACCAGGTCGAGCAGCTCGAGCGGGCCCATCGGGAAGTTGCAGCCGCCTTTCATGGCGGCGTCGATGTCGTCACGCGTCGCCACCCCGGCGTCGAGGAGCTTCACGGCGTTGTTGAGATAGGGGAAGAGGAGCGCGTTCACGATGAACCCGGCCTGGTCCCGCACCAGCACCGGGCTCTTCCCGCACGCCCCGGCGAACGCCCGCGCCGTTTCGACCGTCTCGTCGGACGTCGTGATGCACCGGACGACCTCGACCAGTGGCATCACCGGCGCCGGGTTGAAGAAGTGGATGCCGCACACCTTCTCGGGCCGGCTCTCCATCGCCATCTCGACCACCGGCAGCGTCGACGTGTTGGTGGCGAGCACCGCGCCGTCGTTGCACACGCGATCGAGCTCGTTGAACAGGTGTTTCTTCGTCGCGAGGTCCTCGACGATCGACTCGATGACGAGGTCGCACTCGGTCAGCTCCCCGAGATCGGTGGCGGTGCTGACCCGCCCGAGGACGGCGTCACGCTCACCGGCGTCGAGCTTGCCCTTGTCGACCTGCTTGCCGAGCGACTTCTCGAAACCCGCCATCATCGTGTCGGCGGAGCTCTGCTGGCGGCTGCGCAGGCAGACCTCGAAGCCGGCCTTGGCCGCGACCTCGGCGATGCCCGAGCCCATGATCCCGGACCCGACGATTCCGACGCGCTTGACCGTCACGGTGTGACCCCCTCGGCGACTGGCAACCTGCCGCCCGTGTGCAGGATGCGCACGTTACTCCCCGGTAGGCTCCCGAGGCCATGGGCCCCAAGCAGGCGTCGGGCACGCTCGCGCTGATCGGCGGCGGCGAATGGCACGACGGCTGTCGCGACTTCGACACCGAGCTGCTCGCGCGCGCGGGAGACGAGGTCGTCGTCCTGCCGACGGCGGCCGCGTTCGAGCACCCGGACCGAGTCGGCGAGCGGGCGACCAAGTACTTCTCGAAACTCGGCGCGTCAGTACGCTCGCTACCGGTGCTGCGCCGCGCCGACGCCGACGACCGCAGCGTCGTCTCCGGCGTCAGCGACGCCCGCTTCGTGTACATCGCGGACGGCTCGCCCCTGCACCTGCGCTCGGCGCTCAAGGACTCCGCGCTGTTCGAGGCGATCGTCGCCGCGTACGAGAAGGGCGCGGTGGTCGCGGCGTCGGGCGCGGGCGCGACGGTGGTGTGCGACCCGATGGTCGACCCGCGCGGCGGCGCCTACACCGTGGGATTGGGAATCGTGCGTGACCTCGCCGTGTTCCCGTACCACGGCACCGCCGCCGACCACTTGCGCGAGCGCTCCATCGACCTGCTGCCCCGCTCGGCGACGCTCGTCGGCCTCGACGAGGAGACGGCGTTGATCCGCGAGCCCGACGCCGCGTGGCGCGTCGCCGGCGCCGGGGTCGTCACGCTCTACGACGGGCGGCAGACGACCGTGGTCGAACACGGTTCGAAGGTCGAGCGGCTCACGGTCTGACGCCGCGCAGGCGGGGACGGCGCCTGAGCTACGACGAGGGCGGCGTCGACTCCGGCACGCTCCCTGCCGTCGTGCTCGGTGCCTCGGCGATCGTCACCTTCTTGATCGTGACCTTCTTCGTCGGTTTCCCGTCGGTGCTCGCCGGTGCGAGGGCGCCGATCTTCTGCGCGACCAGGAGCGTGTCGGGCGTGACGGTACCGATGATCCCGTACTGGTAGGGCTGCTGGTTGAGGGCGTCGAGGCCCTGGCCGGGGGTAGGCGCCGGACTTGTGACGACGAAGAACTGCGATCCCGCCGTCCCCGCGGGCTCCTGCCCGCCCTTCGCCCACGCCACCGAGCCGACTTGGTAGCCGCTCGCGGGCGTCTCGCCCTGGATCGAGTAGCCCGGTCCGCCCTTCCCGGTGCCTTCGGGGTCGCCGCCCTGGATCACGAAGTCCTTGGCGACGCGGTGGAACGTCAACCCGTCGTAGAACTTGTGCTTGGCGAGGAACACGAAGTTGTTGACGCTCGTCGGAGCCGCGGCCGCGTCGAGGGCGACCACCATCGTCCCCTCGCTGGTGTCGATCGTCGCCGTGTAGGTCGTGTCGGGCTTGAGCGCCTGCGCCGGCGGCTTCGAGTACTTGCGGGTCGGCTCGCTGCCGCCACTGGTGTTCCGCAGCTGGAACACGATGAACAGCACCACCAGCGGAATGGCCAAGATCGCGAGGTTTCGCCCCGTGCGCATCTGCTTGCGCCGACGGGTCGCGGCCAGCTCGGCTTCGCGGCGCGCCTCGCGGTTCAGGCGCTGGCGCTCACGCTTGGACTGCTTCGACACGGGCCGGGAGTCTACGAGTCGGTCCCGGCAATTGGCACTCGGGCGGCCGCAGGCCCGTTGTACCGTCCCCGCAGGGATGGCGGCTTTGCCGACCATCCCTGCAGAGACGGAGCTTGCGACGGCGAGAAAGGAGTTTCTTTTGGCTCTCCTCGTCCAGAAGTACGGCGGTACGTCGGTCGCGGGCGCCGATCGCATCAAGGCGGTCGCCGAGCACATCGTCCGCAGCCGTCGCGAGGGCGACGACGTCGTGGTCGTCGTCTCCGCGATGGGCGACACCACCGACGACCTCGAGCGCCTCGCCCACGACGTCTCGCACAAGCCATCACCCCGGGAGATGGACATGCTGCTCACCGCGGGCGAGCGGATCTCCATGTCGCTGCTGTGCATGGCGATCCTCGACCACGGTCAGCCCGCGGTGTCGTTCACCGGCTCGCAGGCCGGGATCGTCACCGACACGGCGCACCGGCGGGCCAAGATCGTCGAGGTGCGGGCGGACCGCATCCGCGACGCCATCGCCGGCGGGGAGGTCGCCATCGTCGCCGGATTCCAGGGTGTGTCGACGGCCCGCGACGTCACGACCCTCGGCCGGGGCGGGTCCGACACGTCCGCGGTGGCGCTGGCGGCGGTCCTCGGCGCCGCGGCGTGCGAGATCTACACCGACGTCGCCGGCGTCTACAGCGCCGATCCGCGGATCGTGCCCGACGCCCGGCGCCTGTCCCGGCTCTCGTTCGAGGAGGCGCTCGAGATGGCCGCCACCGGCACCGGAGTACTCGCGCTGCGCTCGGTCGAGTTTGCGCGCAACTATGGAGTGCCCGTACACGTCCGCTCCAGCTTCAGCTGGGAGCCGGGAACGTGGGTGCGAGAGGAAGATCCCACGATGGAACAGGCGATCATCTCCGGTGTCACGCACGACACGTCGGAGGCAAAGGTGACGATCGAGCAGGTACCCGACCGCCCCGGCATCGCGGCCACCGTGTTCCGCGCGCTCGCCGACGAGGACGTCAACGTCGACATGATCGTGCAGAACGTGTCGACCGCGGGCCACACCGACATCTCGTTCACGGTGCCGCGCTCAGATGCCGCGCGTGCGTCGCAGTGCATGGAGAAGATCGTCGTCGACACCGAGGCCAGCGGCTTTCGCACCGATGAGCGCATCGGCCGGGTGTCGCTGGTCGGAGCCGGGATGAAGACGCATCCGGGCGTCGCCGCCAGGATGTTCGAGGTGCTGGCGACCGAAGGCATCAACATCGAAATGATCAGCACGTCGACCATTCGGATCTCGTGCGTAGTTGCCGAAGACGACGTGGAGCGCGCCGTGCAGTCGTTGCACGCGGCGTTCGAGCTCGCCACCGACTGAGGAGTTGTTGTGAAG
>JBKOZX010000249.1:0-2727 GCA_046726115.1 Actinomycetota bacterium
CTTGATGGCGTCGGTTTTGCTGACGTACTGCTGTACGTTCCATTCGGGGATGCGGCCCTTCAGGGTGTTAAGGGGCGACGCCGTCGTCACCCAGAGCGTGCTGAGGATCACCATGAACCCGGCGAGACCGGTGAACGCGACGAGGAATCCGAGCCGGGCGCCGAGGTTCGTCCCGAGCAGCAGGTAGACCGAGCCGCAGAAGAGCGTGATCCCCGCCACGACCACGAGGATCCCGAGGATCGTCGGGTACCAGAGGTCCTTCGGGATGTTCTCGGTGGGCTGCGCCTGGGCGAGAAGGGACGTGATCACGACTTCGGGCTCTCCTGCATCACAAGCCGCGCTCGTAGTCGACGATCGCCTGGATCTGGTCCTTGGTGAGCGTATTGCCGAAGTGCGGCATGCGGCCCGACGAGATCCCGCGCGTGCCGTACTGCTCGTTGGCGGGCTTCCCCGACGTGACCCAGTCGATCTGGTCCTGGACGCCCTTCTGGCCCGCGAACTGGCGCAGCGTGTCGCCGCCGGTCAGGTTGGGTCCGTACGCCCCGCCGCCCTGGGGACCGGGCAGCGGGCCCGGGCCGGGGTTGTCCGGGTCGTAGAACGACCAGTTCTTCGTGTGGCAGCGGGCGCACTGCAGCTGGAACAGGAGCTGGCCGTCGCTCACGCCCGGGTTCTTCGCCCTGGCGTCCTCGAGCTGCTTCGTGAACCGGTCCTTGGCCTTCGCGGGCGAGATCTGGATGCTCTCGACGTAGTTGACGACGTCGTCGATGCCCTGCTGGTTGAGCACGCCCTTCCCGCTCGCGACGCCCCACGGTGGCATCGGCGTCCCCGGTCTGCCGTACGTGACGATGTTCTTGACCTCGTCCTTCGAGTACCGCAGCAGCTCGACGTCCAGGGGGGGCGCCTGCCACGTGACCTGGACCGGCAGGCAGTAGCTCGGGGTGTCGGCCGTGACCGTTGCCGTCGGGTCGCAGCGCGGGTCGTCGGACTTGATCGTGAAGTTCGTGCTGCCGCCCGAACCGTCGACGCCGTGGCAGTTCGCGCACAGCAGCGACCGGGTCGGGTCGTACGCCTTGCTCTGGTCGTTCGCGAACAGGATGGCGCCCCGCTCGATCGACTGATCTTTGAACTGCTTCGTGGCGTTCGCCTCGCGGGACGGCTCGAAGACGTAGTACGCGAAGAGCGTCAGCGCGATGAGCGCGGTCGTCAGCAGCGCGATCCCGAGCACGCGCTCGAGCTTGCGACCCTCGAGCTCCTCGTCGGGAAGAAAGGGCGTGAGGTTCTGCGGCGGCTTCGGCTCGGGGTTGCGCCGCAGGCTGAACACGCGCCACAGGATGATGATCCCGATGGTCGCGAACGCCGCCAGGTTGACGAGGATGATGACGAGACGGAGATTCACCGCGTGTGAACCTCACACACAGGGCGCCCCCTCGGCCGTCTGCCCCGTAGTGTCGGTGCCGATCGGCGGTCCCTGCACCAGCGAGGTCGCGGCGGTGTCGACCGTGATGCTCCCTCCCGACACGTCGAGCACGAAACGGTCGAGACCGCGCGGCGCCGGCCCGCCCTTCTTCTCGCCGACCCGGTTGTACTTCGAGCCGTGGCACGGGCACTCGAACCACTGCGACGTCTCGCACCACGGCACCCGGCAGCCCAGGTGCACGCACTTCTGATACAGCGCGACGTACCCCTTTTCCATGCCGGCGACGATGCGCGGGTCGTACACCTTCCGCGCCTTGGCGATGTCGTCCTTCGGGTAGGGCTGGATATAGGTCCGTGCCCCCGCGTTGTAGTAGGGGATCTTCTTGTCGAAGGCCTGCTTCACATCGTCCTCGGACCCGACGACGATCTTGGCGCCGAAGCCGCCCGCGCTCCCGGGCCACAGGAAGCCGAGCATCGCCGCGCCCATGCCGGCGGCGAAGATGCCGAGCCCGGTCAGGATCCCCCGGTTGAAGAACTGGCGGCGGGTGATCCCCAGCTCCTCCTCCTCGACCGGGACGTACTCGACCGGTGCCCGATCGCCGACGGGCTCGAGCGCCTGGCGGGACTCCTGGGCGCGGGCCCGGGCCTCGTCGTCGAGCTCCGCGAGCTCGGCGCCCACCGGCACCGGGACGGCCGCCTCGGGCGGTGGCTGCGAGCGGTCGCGCTTGCGCGTCTCCCGGCTCAGCCGGCCCGTGGTCGAGCGGCGCCGTCCCTCGGCCACGATCGCGATCGCGGCCAGGATCAGTAGCGCCGGAATGGCGATGATCAGAACTGTCGAAGAGTCCACGAACTACAAACGCCCTACAGGTCGAAGAAGATCCCGTTGTTCCACGGGAACACGAAGTTGAAGCCCGGGCCCCGGAAGAACGACCCGATGATGACGAGCACGGCCCAGAGCATGAGGAACAGGGTGAAGATCGAGATCGCAAACTTGCGGTCCGACGGCGCGTGCGACGGGTTCTTGTCGACGAACGGCGCGACCGCGAGCAGGAACAAGCCCATACCCGGGATGGTCACGCCCGCGACCATGGGGTGGAACATCGTCAGCAACTCCTGGAGGCCGAGGAAGTACCAGGGTGCCTTCGACGGGTTCGGCGTCTTGTTGAAGTCGGCCAGACCGAGGAGCGGCGCGCGCACGAGCGCCGAGAAGACCAGCATCGCCGCCGTCACGACCAGCACGGCGGCGAACTCGATGACGAGCAGGTGTGGCCACACGTGCACCTTGTCCTGTGCCTCGGCGCGGGTCTGCTG
>JBKOZX010000250.1:0-1660 GCA_046726115.1 Actinomycetota bacterium
GCCACGCTGTGCTCTCGGTCGATGAGACCGCAGACGCAGTAGCACGTGGACGACGGCAGAGCAGTCTGAGCCCAGCTCATCTAGCCCGCCGAGCCCTATCGCACGTGTACGGGCACCTCGTGGACGAGATTGTTGCCGTAGCCGAGCCGGTTCCATTGCTGCTCATTGGGCTGTTTCCGGCCCGCGAGGTCGGTGGCCCGGGCGCGGATGATCGTCGCGCCGTGTTCCTCGACGCGGGTGATCAGCTCCCACCACTGCCAGCTGTGGCGGTGGCGCCGGCCGATGAGTCGAGCGTCCTGCCAATCGCGGTCACCGACGCGCACGTCGACGCGCTCAATCGGTGCGGCACCAGACCAGGCGACCCCACGGATCGCGACGTCACCGTGTTCGATTTCTTCATCCGGTCTGGGCTCGGTGATCAAAGACCTGACCCGCTGGAGCGTGACGGGTTCCCTGGTGATCTCGCCGTCGCGTTTCCCCTCGTAGAAGTAGCTGCCGGTCTGGAACTGCCCGGTAAACGGTCCTTCGATCGCCTCGATCTCCGTGAGCCATTTCACCGACGCCACCGCGTACCAGCCGGGAACGACGAGCCGCAGCGGATAGCCGTGCTGGATCGGGAGTGGCTCGCCGTTCATGGCGTACGCCAGTAAGGCGTCGGAGTCCGTCGCGTCATCGAGCGTGAGGCTGCGCTCGAAGCTGATCGTGTCGTTCCTGCCCGGGAGCGTCCCGGCGTCAGCGCCCCGGAACACCACCTCGCGCGCCGCCGGCTTGATGCCAGCGCGGTCGAGAACCTCGACGAGGGGAACGCCCTTCCATTCGGCCGTGCTCACCGCACCGAAGTCCCATTTCTCGCCTTCGACAGGCGGGTCGAGCTTCGTGCGTCCGTTGCCCGCGCATTCGAGCGTGACGAACAGAGTTTCGGACGGCATGTTCGTCAGGTCGCGGAAGCTGAGGTTCAGCGGTCGCTCGACGAGTCCGCCCACGCTGAGCTGCCACGTCGCCGGATCGAGCGCAGGGATCTCGAAGTGGTTCCGGACGTAGAAATGCGCGTTCGGCATCACCACGCCGCCGAGCAGTGCGGGGATCGACGTCTCGCAGTTCAGCGGGTGTGCCCGGTGCACAACGAGCCCGCCGCCGCCGGCTTCGATGGCACGCTGGCACGCATCCTCCGGGTCGAACGCCGGCATCATTTCGCCGAGCTCCGGCATCGATGAGGCGCAACCGCCGCTGGCAACAGCCCCTGCGGACGTCGACCCCGGGTCGGCGTCGACGCTGCCCGCTGATGCGTGGAGCGGAGGGAAGCTGCGCGCAGACGCATCACTTCCTGGATCAGGTCCTCTCGGGAGAGAGACTGGAGATCGCGGTCCGTTGGCATCCTGACGCCAGCTTGTCACGCTGACCGATCGCGTATCCGCGTACTGCGCGGACGCGCATCTCCCCACGGCGTTGTCCCGATCCCTGAAGAGCCGATCCGCTGAGGCCTTCAGAACACTTCGGTCGGGCTCAGAGCGCGGCGCGGATGCGTGTGACGTCGCCCAGGTGGTGCGTCGGATCATGAACGGCATGGCGGACGATCCAGTGGAGGTCGAGTACATCGCCGTCGACGATCACGACATTGCTCCAAGCGCTCGGCGGTGCGGCCGCGAGCGCGTCCGTGAGC
>JBKOZX010000251.1:0-11305 GCA_046726115.1 Actinomycetota bacterium
GACGCCAACCGGGCCCGTCCGAGTCGCTCGTGGAGGAAGAGCCAGCCCGCTCCCGCACCCAGCACCACCGAGGACTCGCGGAGCGCGGCAACGTAGCCGAGGGGCGCCAGGCGGGCCCCGGCGAGGACCATCGAGTAGGCGAGCGTCGAGCAGATACCGCCCACCAGGAACCGCCGCCATTCCCGTCGCAGCGCGGGACCGAGCCGCGGCCCCCGCCCCGAGACGACGAGGACGACGCTCAGCGCCGCGCCCGCGCCGAGCACGATGGCGATCCCGTACCCGAGCCCGCTCGACCGGCGGGCGCCGGCGGCGTCGAGCGTCGTGTAGGTGCCGATGGTGGCGGCGGTGATCCCCGCCCAGAGCAGCGCGATCCGCGACACGCCCGGGCCGACCAGCGACGCCAGCCCGCCGACGATGATCGCGATGGCGAGCCACGCCAGGGGCGGGAGGGAGTCGCCGAGGAACAGCACACCGCCGGCGGCGGCGACGAGCGCGCCACCGCCGCGGGCGAGCGGGTACGCGAACGAGAAGTCGCCGTGGTGGTACGCGCGGGTCAACGCGACGACGTAGACGACGTGGACGACGCTCGACGCGGCCAGGAACGGGAGCGTGTCGGCACCGGGTCGATCGACGAACAGGAGCACGGGCAGGAACAGGATTCCGCCGGTCAGGTACAGGCCCCACGCCGCGACCAGCCGGTCAGCGCTGGTCTTGACGAGAAGGTTCCAGGCCGCGTGCAGCGCCGCCGAGCCGAGCGCGAGGAACGTCGCCGCGACCACAGCGGGAGTTCAGTCGTAGTAACCGGAATGGAAGTAGATGCAGGGGATGCCCTCAGCGCGGAACATCGCAACGTTCCTGCGGTCGTCCTCGATCGCGAGCTTCAGGTCGAAGCCGTAGCGGCGGAAGTCGGCAACCGACAGCTGCTTGAAGTCGCGCGAGACCTCGTAATCACCCCACGGTCGCATCACGAGCACGTCCCAGCGGATCTGGTAGCGCTGGAGCCAAGCCTCGGTGAGGTGATGGACGCGCTCCGGCCGCGCCGTGAGCAGCACGATCGCCAGCGACGGGTCGAGCAGGTCGAGCAGCACCTTGACCTCTTCGATGACGGAATCGTCACCGCACGCGTCGAAGAACGCCCGCCAGTCTCGGCGGGGCGCCTCGATGTAATGCTGGCGGCTGGCGGCGTCCGACAGCACGCCGTCGAGATCGATGACCACGGCGGGGCCGGGCGGAACCGTCCCGTCCCGCCACGTCCAGTGCTCCGGATACGAGCCCCGCGTCACTCCTCGTCGTCGGCGCCCAGGGCCGAGAGGTAGCGGCCCTTGATCCCCTCGACGACGGTGGGGTCGGCGAGGGTGGTGGTATCTCCGAGCTGCTCGTCCTCGGCCACGTTGCGCAGGAGCCGGCGCATGATCTTGCCCGAACGCGTCTTCGGGAGCTCCTCGGTGAACAACACGGTCTTGGGCTTGGCGATGGGACCGATCGTGTTGGCGACGTGGTCACGCAGCTCGCTCCCCAGCTCGTCGCTCGGCGCGTTGCCCGCCCGCAGGATGACGAACGCGCTGATCGACTGTCCGGTGGTGGGATCGGTGCGCCCGATGACGGCGGCTTCGGCGACCATCGGGTGGCCGACGAGTGCGTGCTCGACCTCGGCGGTCGAGATGTTGTGCCCGCTCACGAGCATCACGTCGTCGACGCGGCCGAGCAGCCAGAAGTAGCCCTCGTCGTCGCGCTTGGCGCCGTCGCCGGCGAAGTACTGGCCTTGAAACCGGCTCCAGTACGTGTCGCGGTAGCGCTGCGGGTCTCCCCAGATGCCGCGCAGCATCGCGGGCCACGGCCGCGTGAGCACGAGGTAGCCGCCGCCGGGGATCGGGACGGGCTTGCCCTGGTCGTCGACGACGTCGGCGCCGATCCCGGGGAGAGGGAACGTCGCGCTGCCGGGCTTGAGGGTCGTGGCACCCGGCAACGGGCTGATGAGGATGCAGCCGGTCTCCGTCTGCCACCACGTGTCGACGACCGGGCAGTTTCCGCCGCCGATGTGCTGCCAGTACCAGACCCACGCCTCGGGGTTGATCGGCTCGCCGACGGTGCCGAGGAGACGCAGCGACGAGAGGTCGTGCTTCTCGGGGTACTCGGTCCCCCACTTCATGAAGCTGCGGATCGCAGTGGGCGCGGTGTAGAGGATCGTGACCTTGTAGCCCTCCACGATGGACCACAGCCGGTCTTTGTCGGGGAAGTCGGGCGTGCCCTCGTACATCACGCTCGTGGTCCGGTTCGCGAGCGGTCCGTAGACGATGTACGAGTGGCCGGTCACCCACCCGACGTCGGCCGCGCACCAGTACACGTCGGTGTCGGGCTGGATGTCGAAGACGTTGCGGTGCGTCCACGCAACCTGCGTGAGGTACCCGCCCGTCGTGTGCATGATGCCCTTGGGCTTCGCCGTCGTGCCGCTCGTATAGAGGAGATAGAGAAGGTCCTCCGAGTCCATGGGCTCGGGGGCGCACTGGGCGGGCTGGCCGGGGACGACGTCGTGCCACCAGAGGTCGCGGCCGTCCTGCATCGGGATGTCCTGACCGGTACGGCGCACGACGAGGCACCGCTCGATCGACGGGGTCTCGGCCATGGCGACGTCGGCGCTGTCCTTCAGCGGCACCACCTGGCCCCGCCGCCACGCCCCGTCGGCGGTGATGAGCAGGCGGGCCTCGGCGTCGTTGATGCGGTCACGCAGGGAGTCGGACGAGAAGCCGCCGAAGACGACCGAGTGGGGTGCGCCGATGCGTGCGCACGCCAGCATCGCGATCGGGAGCTCCGGCACCATGCCCAGGTAGATGTTGACGCGGTCGCCCTTGTTGATCCCGAGCGACTTCAGCGTGTTGGCGACCCGCTGCACCTCCTCGAGGAGCTGCGCGTACGTGATCGTGCGCGTGTCGCCGGGCTCACCCTCCCAGTGGTAGGCGACCTGGTCGCCGTGGCCGGCGTCGACGTGCCGGTCGAGACAGTTGACGCTGACGTTGAGCGTGCCGCCGACGAACCACTTGGCGAACGGCATCTCCCATTCGAGGATCGTGTGCCACTCGTCGATCCAGTCGACGAGCTCGGCGGCCTGACGGGCCCAGAAGCCCTCGTAGTCGCGCTCGGCCTCGTCGTAGACCTCGGCGTCGACGATGCGTGCGTTCTTCTTGAACTCGGGCGGCGGCGGGAACGTGCGGCCTTCGGCGAGCAGGGCCTCGATGGTTGCGCCTTCCGGCATCGCTCCCCCTTCGTCGCTGCTGCCCGGGTCAGGCTATCTGCGACGGAGGTCACGCCACCTCTTCCGAAATCCCGACAGGGGGTTGTCGCCGCCTCTCGGCATCCTGTCCGTGCAACCGACGAGCACGAGACAAGACGCAAGAAGGAGGAATCGACATGGGCGCTCCCGTGGTGTGGTTCGAGGTCGCCGGACGGGACTTCGACACCCTGTCGAAGTTCTACACCGAGCTCTTTCACTGGAAGGTCAACGCCGACAACCCGGTTGGGTACGGCATGGTCGACACCGGCGGCGAGGGCGGGGTCCAGGGTGGGATCTTCGCCGGCGGCGACGCCGAGTACGTGTCGTTCTACGTCCAGGTGCCGGACCTCGCGGCCCGGCTGAAGCAGGCGGAGAACCTCGGCGCGAAGGTCCTGCAGCCGCCGACGCCGACGGCCCCGGACGGGCCGACGATCGCGATGGTCCAGGACCCCGAAGGCCACCGCATCGGCATCCTCCAGGAACCGAGCTGACGGCGCGCCGGCGCGTGGCGTCCCCCCGCCGCGCGCCGGTCGTCGTCGGCGACCCTCGGGCCGCAGCCCATGTACCTTGCGCGTGTGGAGCCGTGGACGGCAGGCGATTCACGCATCACTCGTGTGGCGGATGAGCGCTTCGAGCTCGTGGTGCCGCAGGACGAGGCGACGACGTCGGTGCTGCGATCGCAGGCGGCGTGGTTGTCGCCCTCCTTCCTCACCGACGCGTTCGAGCTGCGGCTCGGGACGTCGGCAATCGCCATCGAGACGCCAGGTGCGCGCGTCGTGGTCGACCCGTGGCTCGCGTTCGACGACGCCGACCGCACAACACCCGACGCCTGCGCCCGCATCGACCGGCTGCTCACGAGCCTTGCCGACGCCGGGTTCCCGCCGGAATCCGTCGACTACGTCATCAACACGCACATCGATGGCGTCGGGGCAAACACCCGTCCTGTCGACGGTGGCGAAGTGCCGGCGTTCCCGAACGCGCGGTACCTGATCGCGCCGGAGGAGATCGCCGCACTGCAGGCGGGTCGGTTCCCCGGCGCAGAGCCGCTCCGCGCGTTGCTGGCCGAAGGGCTGATCGACGACCCGGCGGGGCGGGTCGCGGGTGAAGTAGTGATGGAGTCGGGTCCCGGCCACTCGTCCGGGCACCACGTCGTGCGCATCGGGTCCGAAGGTGACGACGCGCTCGTCATCGGCCACCTGTTCCTGCATCCCGCTCAGGTCTTCGCACCG
Organism: Actinomycetota bacterium; assembly: GCA_046726115.1. Lineage (GTDB taxonomy): Bacteria > Actinomycetota > Acidimicrobiia > IMCC26256 > JACDBD01 > JALZAA01. The sequence continues at coordinate 4,498 of JBKOZX010000251.1, forward strand.
GACCCCCGCGCTGGGCTCGACGACGATGTCGAGCTCGCCGCCGAAACCCGACGCGCGCTGCTCGCGCGCGCGGCCGAGGAGAAGACGCTCGTCATCGGCCCGCTGTGGGCGACCCCGGGTGCGGGCAGGATCGCGCCCGCTGACGAACCGGGTCGTTGGCGTCTGGAGCCCGCGGGCTAAGGGCCGAACGGCCTAACGCGCGCCCTTCGCGAACACGAAGACGTGATGGGCGCCGAGGCCGGAGGAATCGGTGAGGGCGGCGGCCTCTGTCACCCGGCTGCGCGCCGCCATCGCGTCGAGGTCACCGATCGCGGCGCGTTCGCGCCACACGCCGCGGGCGTCGTCCACGAGCTCGTCGATCCCGAGCGACGCCAGCCACGTCGCTTGGTCGGTGTGCTCGACGAGCCGGAACCCGGCGCGTTCGGCGTGGGCGACGAGGTGCTCCTCCGGCACCGTGCACGTGATGTCCTGCACCCCGGGGTCGACCAGCGGCGGTCCGCCGCGCTGGTGGGCACGGTAGGTCCGCAGCCAGTCGTCCTGGCGGACCGTCACGAGCGCGGCGGCCGTCGCCGCGTAGTCGATGACCACGAGGAGCCCGCGCCGGAGCACATGCCCGCACTCAGCGAGCCAGTCGGCGGTGCCGGTGGGGACGGGAAGCCGCGCCCCCGTGGGGACGGTCACGCCGGCGGCGACGACGTCGTCGGCCGCCGCCGCGACCTCGGGTGCGGCCGGGACGAGCACCTCGGCGAAGCCGCCGTCCCCGAGCCCGACGCGCATCTCGGTCCACGCGTCGCCCGTCCGCTCGACGATCCGGAACGGCAGGTTGTCGAGGAGCTCGTTGGCCAGGACGACGCCGCTCGCGATCTCGAGCGCCGGGAGCTCGGACAGCGCGGTGACGATGGGGCCGAGGCCTGTGACCGCACGCGGCTCCTCGTCGTGCTCACCTTCGCCCTCGGCGGGCTCCGCGGGACCGAAGGCCCGGTCGGCGGGCTCGAGGCTGAGGAGGTCGCGCTGCGTGGCCCGCAGCGCGTCAGAGCGTTCGACGAGCACGTAGCGGAGCGCGCGAGCGCACGCGGGCTCGGCTCGAAGCACGTCCGACGCCAGGCGCCCCCGGCCGGCCCCGGCGTCGACCACGACGAACGGGTCCGGTTGCGAGAACTGGGTCCACGTCCGGTCGAGAAACCTCGCCACGAGAGCGCCGAACAACACGCCGACCTCCGGGCTCGTGACGAAGTCGCGCCCGGCCCGACCCGCCCCCCCGCCCCGGGCGAAGAACCCGCCCGGCTCGCCGTACAGAGCGGCGTCGACGAAGCGGTCGAACGGGATCGGCCCCTCGCGCCGGATCCGCTCCGCGATGTGCTCGGCGACCTCACTCACGGCGGACCCCTCAGCCCGGGAACGCCACCTCGCCGATCCGGGCGAACAGCTGGGGATAGATGCCGATCACCACGACGACGATTGTCGAGAGCGCCAAGGCGATGCCGAGCGCCGGGGGCGTCCGCGCCGGGAGGGTCTCGACGCCGGATTCGGACGGGTCCCGGAACCACATCCGGCGCGCAACCGCGGCGTAATAGAAGAGCGCGACCACCGAGTTCACCGCGGCGATCACACCCAGCGTGTAGGCGGCGGGCGTGCCGGCGCTGAAGATCGCCCGGAACATGACGAACTTGGCGAACCACCCCGCCAGGGGCGGGATCCCGGCGAGCGAGAACAGGAACGCCGACATCAGCAGCGCGAGGACCGGCGCGGTCTGGCCGAGCCCGGAGTACGACGCGATCTCGCCCGAACGGGTCCGGCGCGCGACCGCGATCACAACCGCGAACGCGCCAAGGTTCATCGCGCCGTAGATCAGCAGGTAGACCACGACGGCTTCGAACGCCGAGCGGGACGCGTTCCCGTCCGCCGCCACTGCGAGTGGGGCGAGGATGAACCCGCCCTGCGCGATCGACGAGTACGCCAGCATGCGGACGATGTTCGTCTGGCGCAGCGCGCTGAGGTTCCCGAGCGTCATCGACGCCGCCGCCAGCGCCCACAGCACCGGTTGCCACGCCGTCTGTGTCCCGAAGAAGCCGAAGTACACGAGGCTGAGGATGGCGACGAACCCGCCGGCCTTCGACGCTACGGACAGGAACGCAGTCACCGGCGTCGGGGAGCCCTCGTACGTGTCGGGAGCCCAGAAGTGGAACGGGACGGCGCTGATCTTGAACGCGAACCCGACGAGCGTGAGGAAGATCGCCACCGCGAACAACGGCGGGAGATCGGGCCGGGAGGCGTAGTGGCCGATCTTGCTGAGCAGAGTCGAGCCCGACAACCCGAAGATCAGCGACATGCCGTACAACATCACCGCCGACGACAACACGCCGAACAGGTAGTACTTGATCGCGGCCTCGTTCGACTTCGTGTCGTGCTTGCGCCATCCCGCGAGCACGTACGTCGGGACCGAGATGAGCTCAAGCGCGACGAAGATCGTGATCAGGTCGCGGGCCGAGGCCATCACGACCATGCCCAGCACCGAGCTGAGCAGGAGGAAGTAGTACTCGCCCTGGTAGTAGTCGCCTTCGCCGATGTAATCGACCGACACGAGCAGCGTGATGTACGCGACGAGAAGGAAGAAGCCCTTGAGCGCGAGGGCGTAGTCGTCGACGACGTACGCGCCGCCGAACATCGTGCGGGTCGTCCCGTCGGCGGCCAGCGTCAGGATGGGCACCAGCGCCGCCAGCACCCCGACCGTCGCGATGCGCGACGTCTGGAAGCGCTCGCGATCGCGGAAGAAGAAGTCCGCGACGAGGACGACCAGGATCGTCGCCGTCAGGATGAGGTCGGGCGCGAGTGCGTGGTAGTCGAAGACGGGATTCACGGCACTGCCAGCGGCTTCCAGGTCGGAGTCATCCGAGTGCTCTCGCCATCCCGTGCGCCAGGTTGGTCACCGCGCCGTCGGTGATCCGGAAGATGAGGTTCGGGTAGATGCCGAGCACCAGGATGGCGATGAGCAGCGGCGTCCAGGCGATCCACTCCGGCCAGTGCACGTCGTGCACGTGCGCGTGCTCGAACTCGGTCTTCACCTTGCCGAACGCGACCCGCTGGAACATCCACAGCAGGTAGCCGGCGGCGAGGATCGTCCCGATGGCGGCGACCACCATGTACACGCGGAAGGTGATCTCCGAGACGCCGGCGGCCGGGTTGTAGGCCGACAGGATCGCCGGGAACTCGCCCCAGAACCCGGCCAGGCCGGGGAGGCCGAGCGACGCCATCGCACAGAACCCAAGGATCCACCCCAGCCTCGGCGCCTGAACGAGGAGCCCACCGAGCCGGCTGATCTCGCGCGTCTCGTAGCGTTCCTGCACCGATCCCGCCAGGAAGAACAGCATCCCGGTGATGAGCCCGTGGGCGACCATTCCGAAGATGGCGGCGTTGATGCCGAAGTTCGTGAGCGTCGCGATGCCGAGCATGACGAAGCCCATGTGCGCCACCGACGAGAACGCGATGAGTCTCTTCATGTCGCGTTGCGCGAGGCAGCACAACGCGCCGTAGATGATCCCGATCACGGCGAGGAGGCCGATCCACGGAGCCCAGTCGTGCGCGGCCTGCGGCAGGATCGGCAGCGCGATCCGGATGAACCCGTAGGAGCCGAGCTTCAGGAGGACCGCCGCCAGCAGCACCGAGCCCACGGTCGGCGCCTCGGTGTGCGCGTCGGGCAGCCACGTGTGGAACGGGAACATCGGCACCTTGATCGCGAAGCCCAGGAACATGCCCACGAAGATCAGGTTCTGGGTGCTGGCGACGATGCCGACGCCTCCCTGGGCGGCGAGCCGTGGGATGTCGAACGTTTGCGGATCGGACAGGAAGAACAGGGCCAAGAAGCTCAGCAGCATGAGCGCCGAACCGAACAGCGTGAACAGGAAGAACTTGATGGACGCGTATTCGCGGTTGGGCCCGCCCCAGACGCCGATCATGAAGAACATCGGCAGGAGGACGAGCTCGAAGAAGATGAAGAACAGGATCAGGTCCTGGGCGCAGAACGTGCCGTTCATGCCCGTCTCGAGCAACAGGATCAGCGCGAGGAACGCCTTCGGCGTGCGTGGGTCGGGGAAGTGGTCCCATGAGTACACGACGCACATCACCGTGATGAGCATCGTCATGATCAGCAGCGGCAGCGAGATGCCGTCGACGCCCATGTGGTACCGGCTGTGAATGACGTCGATCCAGGACTTGTTCACCTGGAACTGGAGGACCCCCGTCCGGTCGTAGTCGAACCGTGCGAGCATCGCCACACCGACGCCGAGCGTCACGAGCGTCGTACCCAGCGCAGTCAGCTTGAGCGCCCGCTCCTGCGCCTTCGGGATGACGAGCACGAGCGCCATGCCCACGGCCGGGAGGAAGACCGCCAGGGTCACCGCCCACGAGTCGAACCAGTCCACGTTCCTCTCCTGCTAGTAGGCGACTAGTAGACGAGCCAGATCGCGAGGCTGAGGGCCCCGACGGCGGCGAAGAGCGTGAGCGCGTACCGCTGCACGCGTCCGGACTGCAGATACCGGAGCAGACCGCCGGTTTCGCCGGTCGTCTCCGCCAACCCGTTCACGGCGCCGTCGACCACCTTCTGGTCGATGACGTCGTACGTCTCCCGCGCGACGATGGACGCGCCACGCCCGATGCCGTTGACGACGCCGTCGATGACGTGCTGGTCGACCCAGTAGCTGGCGCGTGCGATCGGGCCCTTGATCCCGGCCACGATGACCTTCTCGTACAGGTCGTCGAGGTAGTACTTCTTCTCGAGGAACCGGTAGCCGGCGCGGGCGGCCGCGTTTCGCTGCGTGAAACCGCGGAACGGCCCGAGCTCCTCGCGCTGGAACCACAGGTACGCGGCGATCCCGATTCCGATGACGGCGATGGTCACCGAGATGACCGCCTTGATCGTGTCGAAGTCGGGATGCTGCAACACGGGAAGGGTGACGCCGGCTTCGAACCAGTCGCGGAACTTCTCGATGCCGAGCGGCTGGGCGTTCAGGAACCCGGCGGCGACGGACGCGGTAGCCAGCACGATGAGAGGAACGGTGAGCGTGGGCGGCGACTCGTGCGGCTCGCCCTGCCCGCGGAACTCGCCGAAGAACGTCAGGTACACGGTGCGGGTCATGTAGGCAGCGGTCAGGAACGCTCCGATCAGGCCGACGTACAGGAAGGCGGCGTAGCCGGTCTGCCCGGCCGTGACGAGGATCTCGTCCTTCGACCAGAACCCGGCGAGCGGGAAGATGCCCGCGAGCGCGAGCGAGCCGATGACGAACGTCGTGAACGTGATCGGCATGTACTTGCGCAGCCCGCCCATGTCGCCCTTCATGTCGAAGCTGTGATGCGAACCGGACTCGCTGACCGACCCGGCGCCGAGGAAGAGGAGTGACTTGAAGAATGCGTGCGTGAACAGGTGGAAGATCGCCGCCACCCAGGCCCCGACGCCGAGCGCCATCACCATGTAGCCCAGCTGGCTGATGGTCGAATACGCGAGCACCTTCTTGATGTCGCGTTGCACGAACGCGAGCACTGCCCCGATGATGATCGTGATGCCGCCGATGAGCGCCATCGCGTTCAAGCCGCCGTTGCCGATCGAGAAGCCGCGGAAGAAGACGGGGTAGAGGCGGGCGCCGAGGTAGACGCCCGCGACCACCATGGTGGCGGCGTGGATGAGCGCGGAGACGGGCGTCGGGCCCGCCATGGCGTCGGGCAGCCAGGTGTGCAACGGGAACTGGCCGCTCTTGCCGATGATCCCGATGAGCAGGCACGACGCGCTCACGACGAGCAGCGTGTGGCCGATGCCGCCGTTGAGTGCCTTGGCATTGATCACCGCGATGTTGAACGTGCCGGCGGCGAAGAACAGGACGATGACGCCGATCATGAGCCCGACGTCGCCGGTGCGGGTGGTGAGGAACGCCTTGACGGCAGCGTCGGAGTTCGGCCTCTCCTCCCACCAGTGACCGATGAGCACGAACGAGCACACGCCCACGAGCTCCCAGGCCACGAGCAGCAAGAGCGTGTTGTCGGCCACGACCAGGAGCAGCATCGACGCCGTGAACAGGTTGAGGGGCGCGAAGTAGTGCGTGTACCGGCGGTCACCCTTCATGTACCTCGTCGAGTACACGTGCACGAGGAACGACACCAGCGTGACCATGAACAGCATCATCACGGCCAACCCGTCGATGTGGATGCCGACGCCGAACTTGACGTTGGAGTTCTGCCACCACGTGAAGCTGCGCTCGACCGCGGTGACGCCGCTCTCCTGCGTCGGCAGGAGAGCGCGCCCGAACCCGCCGAGCGCCTCTTTGCCCTTGTGGTCGTCGACGCGCTGGATCCACTGGACGGCGGCGATGCACGAGAGCACGAACGACGCGCCGACGGTGGCGACCGCCAGCTCGGCGCCCTTGCGCGGCAGCCGCTTCCCGAACAGCAGTACCACGACGAAGCCGACTCCGGGCAGGAGCGGGATGATCCAGGCGTTGCGCAGCATCTGGCGGGTCAGCCCTTCAGCTGGTCGACGCGATCGAGGTCGGGACTGTGCATGTTGCGGTAGATCAGCAGGACGATCGCCAACCCCACGCCCACTTCGGCGGCGGCGATCGTGATGACGAAGAGCGCGAACACCTGGCCCGAGATCTGCCTGGTGAACGCGGCGAACGCGACCAGGTTGATGTTGACCGCGTTGAGCATGAGCTCGACGCTCATGAGCACGAGCACGGCGTTACGCCGCGCGAGCACGCCGTACACGCCGCAGCAGAACAAGAACGCAGAAAGGATGAGCCAGTAGTTGAGGGTCATGCGTTAG
>JBKOZX010000252.1:0-3377 GCA_046726115.1 Actinomycetota bacterium
AGGAACGGGTCGTGGCTGGTCTCGGCGGTGAAGACGCCGTCGTATCCCAGCTCCTCGAGCTCCCGGGCCGCCGCCGGCATCTCCTCCGGCCGGGCCGTCATCACCGTTCCGTCGACTCGCATCATTCCCCCAGGTCAGCGACGCGCGGAGGCTATGGGAGATCCACGAAGCCGTCATACCCCGGCGTTACTCTCCGGATATGGGTCTGGCATTCCCTCCGTCGCTGTCTCCGAGCTCCGTTTCGGCGTTCAAGTCGTGCCCCCTCGCGTTCAAGTTCTCGTACATCGACCGGCTGCCCGAGCCACCCAGCCCGGCCGCCACCAAGGGCACGCTCGTCCACCGCGCCCTCGAGCTGCTGATGTGCCGCCCCCAGCCCGACCGCACCGTCGACGCGGCGCTGGTCGATCTCGAGACCGCCCGCGTCGAGATGGCCGACGATCCGGATCTCGCAGGCCTCGAGCTGACCGACGAGCAGCGAGCGCAGTTCGACGCCGACTCCGAGGAGCTCGTGCGGAAGTACTTTCTGCTCGAGGACCCGCGCACGGTGCGCCCCAACGGTCTCGAGCTCAAGCTCACAGCCCAGTTCGGCCGGGTCACGCTGCGCGGGATCATCGACCGGCTCGAGATCGACGACGACGGCGAATTCGTCGTCACGGATTACAAGACCGGGTCGGTCCCCAGCGAATTCGCCGAGAACGCTCGGCTCTCCGGCGTGCACATCTACGCGGCGCTGTGCGAGCAGATGCTCGGGAAGCGACCCGCACGCGTGCAGCTGTACTACCTATCGAAGCCCGAGGCGATCATCGCCACGCCCACCGAGCAGTCGGTTGCCGGCGTCGGGCGCCGCGCCGATGCGCTGTGGACGGCAATCCTGCGGGCCTGTGAACGCGAGGACTTCCGCCCCCACCCTGGCCCATTGTGCGATTTCTGCAACTTCAAGCCGTACTGCCCCGCCTTCGGCGGCGACCCCGTGCAGGCCGCCGAGCTGCGCGGCCCGGGCACGGTGATCGAGCCCAGCCTCCCGTTGGTCGCCAGCTAACGCGTCTGGCGGCCGCGCCGGCGGCGGCCAGCAAGCAGCGCGTCTCGAGCGGGTGCCGCAGGCGCAGCACCTCGAGGTGAACGCCACGATCGGCGACGGCTCACCGGAGTTGTGGGAGCTCGCGCAGCGCCTCATCGACGACGCCGTCGCTCGAGGCCGGCTCCCACAGGCCGACCGTTAGGCTCGGTCATCGGTTTCGTTCCTCCCCGAAGTGGCTCGCGCTGGGTGCAGAGCTGGCCGAGGCGCGGCGCGCTCACCAAATGGGTCCGCGGCTTCGACGACACGGTCGACCGCTGGGTCGAGCGCTCCCGCGACCGCCGCCTCGATCCGTTGTTCTACGGCCTGTCGAGCGCGGCCGACCATGGGCTCCTCTGGATCGCGCTCGGAGCGGCACGCGCCGCGCGTCGCGGCGACCCGGCGCTCGGGCTGCGGCTCGCAGCCGCGCTTGGTGCGGAATCGGCCCTGACCAACGGCCCGATCAAGCTGGCCTTTCGCCGCATCCGGCCGCCGAGCGCGCCCCCCGGTCCCCTTCCGTACGGGCTGCACCGGCCCCGGACGAGCGCGTTCCCGTCGGGCCACGCGACGTCCGCGTTCATGGCCGCCACGCTCCTGTCCCGCGGTACCGGCGCCGCGCCCGTCTACTTCGGGCTCGCGACGCTCGTCGCCGCCAGCCGCGTCTACGTGCGCATGCACCACGCCTCTGACGCGCTCGCGGGCGCGCTGCTCGGCCTCGCCCTCGGCCAGATCGCCGAACGAGCGCTGGCTCGTTGGGCTGGGCAGAGCGGCACCGGCTGACGCTTCCGAATCGAACCGGGAATCACCCGGGTACGGTGGAGGTTGTCCGCGAGGTTCCGGCAGGATGTCCACCGGCCCGGAGGTTGCACGTGTCCCGCGAGATCGCCGTCAGCTTCGATTACCGCTGCCCGTTCGCCCGCAATGCCCACGAGGCCGTTGTCACGGCGATCCGTGACGGCGCCGACCTCGACGTGCGGTTCTTGCCGTTCTCCCTCGATCAGGCGCACGTCGAGGAGGGCGAGGTGCCGGTCTGGGAGCGTCCGCCTGCCGAGTGGGGGACGGGCGTCACGGCGCTCCTGTACTCGATCGCCATCCGCGACCAGTTCCCCGAGGGCTTCCTCGACTTCCATCTCGCGGCCTTCGCCGCCCGCCATGACCACGGCAAGAAGCTCGGCCACGAGGACGTCGTGCGCGAGGCGGTGGCGGCGGCCGGTCTCGACGTCGACGCGGTGGCCGAAGAGGCTTGGAGCGGGCGGCCGTTGAAGACGCTGGCCGCCGAGCACACCGAGCAGGTCGACCGCTACCGCGCGTTCGGCGTCCCGACGTTCATCGAAGGCGACGAGGCTGTCTTCATCCGGTTCATGGAGCGCAACCGCGTCGACGACCTCGAACGGGCCCTCAAGCTGCTCGACTGGACCCGCTTCAACGAGTTCAAGCGCACCCAGATCGCGAGGTAGCGCGAGCTCGCGCTTGCACCATCACCTGCGTCGCGAAACCCTGAACCAATGCGGATGAGCGACGCCGAGGCGATCATGTGGGCGGTCGAGAAGGACCCTGCGCTTCGCTCGGACTTCACGAACATCAGCATCCTCGAGCGCGCGCCCGATATCGCCCGGGTGCGGGCGAAGGTCGAGCAGGCCCTCGAGGACATCCCGCGCCTGGCCGACCGCGTCGTGTCGACTCCGTTCCGCCTCGCCCCGCCCGAGTGGCAGCCGGATTACGCCCTCGACCTCGATTACCACCTCCGCCGGGTCGCGGTCCCGTCGCCGGGTGGCATACGCCAGCTGCTCGATCTGGCCGCGGCGGCGGCGGCGACTCCCCTCGACCGGGCGCGGCCGCTGTGGGAGTTCACCGTGGTCGAAGGGCTCGAGGGCGGGCGCGCCGCCCTCCTCCAGAAGGTCCACCACACGATCACCGACGGCGTGGGCGGCGTGAAGCTCTCGCTCAGCCTCCTCGACTTCGAGCCTGACCCGCCCCCGCCGCCGACGCTCTCGCCCGCGCGGCGCGTCGCAGTCGAGGCCGAAGCCGAAGCTCGAGCGGCAGCCGCCGCCGACCCGGTGCACCGCGCGTCGCCGGCGAACGGTGTCGGCGACGCGGTGACGTACACGGTGAGCCGGCAGCTGGGGCGAGCCCGGCGCGGCCTCGAGTCGGCCGCGGGCGTCCTCACCAGCCCGGAGGCGGCACGCCAAGGCATCAACAACGCGGTGCGGCTCGCGGGCTCGGTCCGTCGACAGCTCCTCGTCACAGAGCCCGCCCGTTCGCCGCTCCTGCGCGGTCGCTCGCTCGGCTTCCGGTTCGAGTCGTTTGCAGTCCCGCTCGGAAG
>JBKOZX010000253.1:0-7797 GCA_046726115.1 Actinomycetota bacterium
GGACGAGGGCGTCCGGTCCGGCGATGGCGACCAACGCGCCATGGACGTCGCGGACCCAGGGGATGATCGAGCCGTAGTCGAAGCGGATCGTGAGGTGCATCTGCATCGGCACGTGCCCGTGCAGGCCCTCGACGATCCTGATCATGTCGACGGTCTTGTCGCGGATGGGCATGAAGTCGATGATCCGGACCGAGCCGTCGGGTGTCTCGAAGTCGGTCTCGAGGATGAGCGTGCCGTCGCGGTACTGGCGGCGGGTCGCCCGGCCGCCGGCGGCGGGCGCGAGCAGCCACCGACCGTTGTCCTGGTCCCCGAGCAGCGCGGCAAAGCACGAGGCGCTGTCGAAGCGCGGCGCGCAAAACCAGTCCACCGAGCCGTCGTCACCGATGAGCGCGGCGGTCTGCGTGTCGCCGACCATGGCGTACTGCTCGATGCGGGACGGCACGACGTGCGACGCTACCCGCTCTCGTCGCCTTCTTCGCGCCGGCTGATCTGCACGAACGCGAGGCGCAGCTGTGCGAGCGCCTCGCGCAGGGGCTCTTGGTGACGGCCGAGCCGTTCGTCGAGGCCCTCGACGACCGCGCCGACTGCGTCGATCGCGAGCTGCGCCTCCTCGAGGTCGGGCGAGGTTCCTTCTTCCGGTGAGAGGTGGAGCACCGCGAGCTCCCACAGTCCGATGACGTGGTTCGCGACGATGTCGGCCACAGGTGTGTTCGCGAGCTGCTCGCGCAGCTGACGCAGTTGCTCCCGGGCGGCCTCCTCGTCGGCGCCTGGCGCGCCCGTCTCGGCTGCCGCGGCATCGTCCTCGGGCGATGATCGGGGCTCGGGCTCTCCCTCGCCCCCCGGGGTCCAGAGCTTGCTCATACTGATATCCTGACCTCTTCACATCCGAGCTGGGAAGTGGGACCGGCGTCAGCCGCTTTCCCCACCCGGCCGACCGGTCCGGGCAGCCGGGCGGGCGTGCCCGGGTTCGTTGTCACGGCCGCCCCAGCGGTCGCCCGATGGCGGACTTCCCGAAGTCCGCCATCTTCGCGTCCGAGATTCGGCGCATCCGCGGCGGGCATTGCCCCAAGAGCGCTAGCAGCGAGGTGATCACATAGCCACAGACGACGCCAGGATCAACGACCGCATTCGAGCTCGTGAGGTGCTGCTCATCGGAGCAAACGGTGAGCAACTGGGCGTGAAGCCGTTGCCCGAAGCGCTAGCCATCTCCCGCGAGGAGGAGCTCGACCTCGTCGAGGTCGCGCCGAACGCGAGCCCGCCCGTGTGCCGGATCATGAACTACGGCCGGTACAAGTACGAGCAGGAGCAACGGCGCAAGGAGTCGCGGAAGAAGGCCACGAACGTCGTCGTCAAGGAGATGAAGTTCCGGCCCAAGATCGACGAGCACGACTACGTGACCAAGATGAAGCACGTCGAGCGCTTCCTCGCCGAGGGATCGAAAGTCAAGCTCACGATCATGTTTCGAGGTCGCGAGGTCTTCCACCCCGAGCTCGGGTTGCGGATCCTGGAGCGCGTCGCCGAACAGGTGAGTGACATCGCCATTGTCGAGTCCGCGCCTCGTCAGGACGGGCGCAACATGACCATGGTGCTGCACCCGACCAAGCGAGCCGCCCGGGCCCGAGCCGGCGCGACAACGCCGCCGGCGGGCGGGAACGGCAACGAAGGAGCGCAGTAATGCCGAAGATGAAGACGCACCGGGGGGCAGCCAAGCGCTACCGGGTCACCGGCTCCGGCAAGATCCGGCGCCGGAAAGCTTTTCGTTCCCACCTGCTCGAGAAGAAGTCGAGCCGCCGGACACGTCGCCTGGGTCGGGGCGCGGAGGTCACCGGTGCCGACAAGAAGCACGTCGAGCGCCTGCTCGGGCGGTCCTAGGTATCGCGGCGCCACACCGCCGCGACGCAGGAGGCAGTCACGATGGCGAGGGTCAAGCGTTCCGTTCAGGGCAAGAAGCACCGACGCGCGGTGCTCGAGAAGGCGTCGGGCTACTCCGGCGCGAAGAGCCGCGGGTTCCGCAAGGCGAACGAGCAGGTCATGCGCTCGCTGCGGTACGCGTACCGCGACCGGCGGGCACGGAAGGGCGAGTTCCGGCGCCTGTGGATCGTTCGGATCAACGCGGCGTGCCGCCAGCACGACATCTCGTACTCGCGTTTCGTCGCCGGCCTCAAGGCAGCTGACATCGACGTCGACCGCAAGATTCTCGCCGACCTCGCCGTGCACGACTCGGCCGCGTTCGGCGCACTGGTCGACGTCGCGCGCGAGGCCCTGCAAGCAGCCTGAGTCGCCCGTGCCGGCGCTCGGACCCCGGCACCAACGGGTCCGGCGGCTGCGCGACCTGATTCGCGATCCACGAGCCCGCCGGGGCGAGCGCGCGTTCGTCGTCGAGGGCCCGCGCGTCGTCGAAGCGGCACTCGATCGCGGGGTGGAGTTCGAGGGCGCATACGTCGCACCGGGTGCGTCGCGCGCGTTCGGGCCTCTGGTGCAGCGGTTGCGCGACGCCGGAGTGCCGATCGAGGAGCTCAAGGAGGGCGTGCTCGAGCGGATCGGCGACACAGTGACGCCGCAACCCGTGATCGCGGTCGCACCCTTTCCCGGCGTCGCGCTCGACGAGTTGCGCGCGGACGGTCTGGTGCTCGTGGCTGTGGCGGTGCGCGACCCGGGGAACGCTGGAACGCTGCTCCGGAGCGCCGAGGCAGCAGGGGTGGCGGGAGTAGTGTTCTGCGGCAATTCGGTGGATCCGCACGCGCCCAAAGTGGTGCGATCGTCCGGCGGAGCGGTGTTCGGAATTCCCGTAGTGGAGGCGGACGACCCGGTGAAGGTGCTCGACGCACTCGGCCGTCACGGACGGCGCCGTCTTGCCGCCGTGGCCGCCGGCGGTGAGCGTTTCGACCGCGTCGATCTCTCCGGCCCTGTGGCGATCGTGTTCGGCAACGAGACGTCCGGCCTGCCTCCCGGCCTCACCTCGCACCTCGATGGGGAGGTCACGATCCCGCTCGAGCCACCGGCCGAGTCGCTCAACGTCGGCATGGCGGCCACCGTGCTGGCGTTCGAGACGGCGCGGCAGCGGCGGGGGCGGCCGTGAACCTCGCCGAGGCCCAGCAGCTCCTCGACCGGGCCCAGGCCGATGCGGCGGCGGCCATCGAGACCGCAGCCACCGTCGACGCGCTCACCGACCTCGAGCGCGAGTACACGGGACGCAAGTCTCCTGCAGCCGTCGTGAACGAGGCGATCAAGACGTTGGAGCCGGGGGACCGTCCCGTGGCGGGGAAAGCGGTCGGGGCGTACCGGGCCGCCGTCGGCGAGATGATCGAACGCCGGCGGCTCGCGCTGGCGGTGAGCGAGCGGGACACCAGGCCCGACGGTGAGCTGCTCGACCTCACCGCCGGCGGACACGGGCGATCGCGCGGGCATCTGCATCTCGTCACGCAGGTGGAGCGCGAGCTGGAAGACATCTTCGCGGGTCTCGGGTACCAAGTGGCCGAGGGGCCCGAGGTCGAAGACGACTGGCACAACTTCGAGGCGCTGAACATCCCGCCTGCTCACCCCGCCCGCTCCATGCAGGACACGCTGTACGTTCGGCTCGGCGGCGAGGAGCAGGTGATGCTGCGCACGCACACCTCGCCGGTCCAGATCCGGACGATGGAGGCCAACGAGCCGCCGATCTACGTGGTCGCGCCGGGGCGCACGTACCGGAACGAGACACCCGGGCCCCGTAACTCGCCCGTGTTCCACCAGATGGAGTGCCTCGCCGTCGACCACGGGCTCACGCTGGCCGACCTGTTCGGCACGATCGAGGCGTTCGTGAAGCGACTGTTCGACGACGAGTCCATCCGGACGCGCTTTCGCTCCGACTTCTTCCCGTACACCGAGCCGTCGGCCGAGCTCGCCGTGAGTTGCATCTTCTGCCACGGCAAAGGGTGTCGCGTCTGCTCGCACACCGGATGGATCGAGCTCGGCGGTTGCGGGATGGTCGACCCCAACGTGTTCGAGGCCGTCGGGTACGACCCCGAGGAGTGGCAGGGCTTCGCGTTCGGCTTCGGGCTCGAGCGGATCGCGATGATCCGCTACGGGATCGACGAGATCCGCACGTTCTTCGACGGGGATATCCGCTTCCTCGCTCAATACTGATGCGCGCGCCCCTGTCGTGGATCCGGGAGTTCACACCGGTCGACGCCTCCGTCGACGAGCTGGTCGCGGCCCTGAACCGGGTCGGCTTGGAGGTCGAGGGCGTGGAGGAGCCCGGCCGCGACGTCCGCGGTGTCGTCGCCGCCCGCGTTCTCGAGGTCGTCCGGCATCCGAAAGCCGACAAGCTGACGCTCGTCGACGTCGACTACGGGAGCGGGTCCACCCGGGTGGTGTGCGGCGCGCGGAACGTCGCCGCCGGCGACGTCGTCCCGTACGCGCCAGCAGGCGCGCATCTCCCAGAGCCCTTCGGCGTCCTGGAACGCCGGACGATCCGTGGCATCGAGTCCGACGGCATGCTCCTCGCCCCCGACGAGCTCGGTCTCGGCGACGACCACGAGGGCATCGTCCACCTCGATCATTCCGCCGAGCCCGGCGCCGACGTGCGCGAGCTCCTGGGGCTCGACGACGTGATCTTCGACCTGTCGATCACCCCGAACCGCCCCGACGCCATGTGCGTCGTCGGCGTCGCGCGGGAGCTGGCCGCGCACTTCCGCCTCCCGCTCACCGTTCCCGAAGTGCGCGCGCCCACCGACAGCGCGGTCGATTCCGACATCACCGTTCACATCGACGCGCCCGACCGGTGCCCGCGCTACCTCGCGCGCGTCGCTCGGGTGACGATGGGATCGTCGCCGACGTGGATGGCACAGCGCCTGGTCAAAGCGGGCAAGCGACCCATCAGCAACGTCGTTGACGTCACGAACTACGTGCTGCTCGAGCGCAACCAGCCGCTCCACGCATTCGACCTGGGCCGGCTGGGCGGTCGGGGCATCGTCGTCCGGCGTGCCAAGCGCGGCGAGCACATCACGACCCTCGACGGTGAGGACCGAGAGCTGGCCCGGGAGGACCTGCTCATCTGCGGCGCCGACGGCGTGCCGCAGGCGATCGCCGGGGTCATGGGCGGCAGCACCGCGGAGGTGTCGGACGCCACGTCGGAGATCCTGCTCGAGGCGGCGTACTTCGAGCGCATGGGGATCGCGCGCACATCGAAGCGCCTGAAGATGCGATCGGAGTCGAGCGCCCGCTTCGAGCGCGGCATCGACCCGAACGGCGTCGCCGCGCACGCCGAACGCGCCATGGAGCTCTTCGTGGACGTAGCCGGTGCCCGGGTGGCCGAGGAGACCGTCGACGAGTATCCGGAGCCGGTCGAGCCGGCGCGCATTCATGTGCGGACGAGCAAGGTCAACGCGGTGCTCGGGACCGAGCTTCTCGACAGCGAGGTGCTCGACGCGGTTCGCCCGCTGGGCATCGACGTGAGCGGCTCCGGCGACGACATCACCGCGGTGGCGCCGACGTTCCGTCCCGACCTCGAGCGCGAGGTCGACATCGTTGAGGAAGTCGCCCGCCGGATCGGGTTCGACTCGATCGGCCGCACCCTGGCGCGCCCGAAGGACCAGGTGGGCGGGCTGACCCGCCGCCAGCGCGAGCTCCGCCTCGTCGCGGATGCACTGGTGGGCGCCGGTCTGTCCGAGGCGGTCACGATCCCGCTCGTCTCCGCCGCCGATCTCGAACGCGCCGGCGCGCCGCTCGACCGGCTGGTCGAGGCCGCGAACCCGCTGCGGTCCGAGGAGTCCGTCCTACGCACGCGGGTCCTGCCCGGCCTCCTGCGGGCGGTAGCGCACAACCAGGTCCACGGTCTCGCTGACGTCGCGCTCTTCGAGATCGGCCGGGTGTTCCTTGCCCCGGAGAAGAAGCGCACATTGCTCCCCGACGAGCCGACGCACGTCACCGCCGCGATGTCCGGAACGATCCGACGCCGACCGGTCGAGCCCGATCGGCCGGTCGATCCGTACGACGCCGCCGACGTGCTCCGGCAGGTCTTCGATGCGGTCGAGATCGCGAGCGGGAGGACCGAGTCAGGTGCTCGCCCGGGCTTCGACCCCGCTCGCGGCGGCGCGATCGTCGTGGACGGCGAGGAGATCGGAGCCGTGGGAGCGATCGATCCCGCATTGCTCGCGGCGCTCGAGCTCCAGCCGCCCGTCGTGGGGTTCGAGCTCGACCTCGACCGGCTGCTCGCGGCCCGTCGCCGGGATCGGGCGTTCCAGCCGCCCTCGCCGTATCCGCCGTCGAGCATCGACCTCGCGTTCGTCGTGCCCGAGGACGTCACCGCCGCCGCCGTGGCCGCGACCCTGGGGGACGCCGCCGGGGACGTTCTCGAGGAGGTGCGTCTCATCGACGTGTTCCGGTCGCCTGCCCTGGGTACGGACCGTCGGAGCCTGGCGTTCGCGCTGCGCTTTCGCGCGCCCGACCGCACACTGACGAACGACGAGGTGGGCGAGATCCGGCAGCGCTGCATCGACGCCGTGCATCGCCGGCACCGGGGCGAGCTGCGGGGCTGAGCGATCGTGCCCCAGCCGTTCGTCCATCAGGTCCGGCCTCGATATGCGGAGGTGGACGCCCAGGGCGTGGTGTTCAACGCCCATTGGCTCACGTACTTCGACGAGGCCTGCACCCGGTGGTTCGACACGATGGGTTTCGACCCCGCAAAGGCGTTCTTCCACGACTTCGACCTGATGCTGGTGAAGGCCGTGCTCGAGTGGCAGGGGCCCGCCGGCTTCGACGATCACGTCGCGGTCGCCGTCGAACCGATCCGACTCGGCACGGCGTCGTTCGACGTCCGGTACACGGCGACGGTCGCCGATCGGCCGGTGTGCGTGGGGACGGTCACGTACGTCAGCGTGAAGCCGGGAACCCACGACTCGGCGCCGATTCCCGAGGCGCTTCGGGAGCACCTGGAGGCGGCGAGCGCCTGACCGGTCGTAGCCTGCGCGGAGAGGACGACGAAGGGGAGGGACTTGTTCGAGCGCTTCACGGAACGGGCCCGACGGGTGATCGTGCTCGCGCAGGAGGAAGCCCGCCTGCTCAACCACGGCTCCATCGGCTCCGAGCACCTGCTCCTCGGGATCGTCCACGAGGGTCAGGGAGTCGCCGTGCGCGCGCTCGAGTCGCTCGACGTCTCCCTCGCCGCGGTGCGCCGAGCGGTGGAGCGGGCGGTGCAGCCGGGCGCCGTCGGCAACGTCGGGGCGATCCCGTTCACGCCGCGGGCAAAGAAGTCGCTCGAGAACGCACTCCGGGAGTCGCTGCAGCTCGGGCACAACTACATCGGAACCGAGCACATCCTCCTCGGACTGCTCCGCACGGAAGACAGCGTCGCCGCGAGAGTCCTGGCGGGGCTGGGCGTGAGCTTCGAGGCCGCGCGCACGCAGGTCCTCGCCGTGCTCGCCGACCGTCCGATCCCACCGGACGAGAGCGGCGTCCACCGCCTCCCCGACGAGCCGTAACCTGAGCGCGTGTTCGAGCGCTTCACCGACAAGGCGCGGCGTGTGGCGCCGCCTGCGCCGCGCCTCGTGTTCCAGCGCGGGGGAGCGACCTCAACTGGCGAGACGACATGCGCATTCTGTGGGGGCGATCTCTGGGACGTGACCTATTTTCGTGGCCGGCCCGCGCGCCGCGATCTGCCAGGAGTGCGTCGAGGCGGCCCGTGCCGTCGTCGAGGGAGCCAGGCTCCGTACTGCGCTCGCCGGCGCGTTGTACCTCCCGCCCCGCGTATCGGGTGACCCACCCCACGAGACGAGCGCCTCTCGAATCGCGACGCGTTCCTCCGAGTTTTCGGTGCCA
>JBKOZX010000254.1:0-14951 GCA_046726115.1 Actinomycetota bacterium
CTCTATGACTACTACTGCTTCAAGGGCCGCCGTGGGGTCGCGAACGGGTGGCTGCAGCGGGCAAAGCGCAGCCTCGAAGGACACTCCGAGGCGCCCGAGCACGGTGTGTTGCTCGAACGCGAGGCGGAGGTCGCGAACGGAAGCGGCGCTCTCGAGCTTGCCCTCGAGAAGGCCGGGCGCGCGTTGGAGATCGGTCGGCGTCTCCGGGACGCCGACATCGAGGCCGAAGCGCTCCAATGCAAGGCTCGGGTTCTCATCAGCCTCGGGAAGCCGGCCGACGGCTTCGCGCTCTTCGACGAGGCGATGCTGCTGGCAACCGAGGGGCGACTCAGATCGTTCGTCCTCGGCAAGGTGTATTGCAGCCTCATCTCGGTGTGCGACCAGCTCGGCGACCTGCAGCGCGCCGCGGAATGGACCGAGGTGGGGAGCGAGTGGGCGCACGGCCAGTCCTCGACCTTCTACCCGGGACTGTGTCGGGTGCATCGCGCCGAGCTGCTCAGGCTGCGAGGTGACTGGGTGGACGCCGAAGCGGAGGCCCGCCGCGCCTGCACGGAGCTGGCGAACCTGCACGTCGTCAACGCCGGGGCGGCGTTCTACGAGGTCGGGGAGATCCGTCGTCGCATCGGTGATCTGGAGGGCGCCGAGGAGGAGTTCCGACGCGCCGAGGAGCTCGGCTTCGAGCCGCAACCCGGCATCGCGCTGCTCCGCCTCGACCAGGGGCGGATCGACGCCGCGTCGCGCAGCATCTCGACCACGCTCGCGGAGGCCACATGGGATCGCCTAGCGCGAGCGAAGCTTCTCCCTGCGCGTATCGAGATCGCCGTCGCGGCCGACGCCCTCGACGTCGCCCGAGCTTCGGCGGACGAGCTCGCCACGATCGCCGACGAGTACCCGACCCCCTGGCTCGTCGCGGTGACGAGGCAGGCGCAGGGCCGGGTCGAGCTCGCGGCCGGCGACGCCCGAGCGGCGTGCGGATCACTCCGCCGTGCCCTGGAGCACATGCAGATGCTCGAGGTTCCATACGAAGTGGCGCACACGCGCGCGCTCCTGGGTTCGGCGTACCGGGCTGGCGGAGACGACGACGCCGCGGCGGTCTCGTTCCAGGCCGCGGTCGAGATCCTCGAGCGGCTGGGCGCCGACGCCGCCCGCGCCCGCGCCCTTGCACTGCAAGCGGGCACGGCCCCGCTGCCGAACGGCCTCACGAGTCGGGAAGCGGAGGTCCTCTGCCTCGTCGCGTCGGGCACGACGAACAAGCAGATTGCGGCCGACCTCGGGTTGAGCGAGAAGACCATCGCCCGGCACCTCTCGAACATCTTCACCAAGATCGACGTTTCGTCCCGCGCGGCCGCGACCGCATTCGCCTTCGAGCACCGGATCGTCAGCCGGAGCTCATGACGGCATGGGTGAAATCACCCACGCCGAAACACCTGCCGGTGGGTCGTCTCGCCGATGCGGCCAGGTGCCCGATGCTTCATCGTGATCGAACGGTCACGAGACCCAAGGGGGGACCATGGGCGCAAGCATCGAGAGTCTGCAGGAGCGAGTCCGCGGCGAGGTCGTCGAACCGGGCGCTCCCGGTTACGACGAGGCCCGCAAGGTCTACAACGGAATGCACGATCGACGTCCTCGGGCGGTGGTGCGGTGCGTCGACGCGGCCGATGTGATCGCGACGGTCCAGACCGCCCACGACGAGGGACTCGACCTCGCCGTGCGCGGCGGCGGCCACAGCGTCCCCGGCTTCGGCACCTGCGACGACGGGCTCGTCATCGATCTCTCGGGCATGCGCAACGTCCAAGTCGATCCGGCCAAGGGCGTCGCTCGCGCCGGCGGCGGCGCGGTGTGGGGCGACTTCGACCACGCGACCAACGCCTTCGGGCTGTCCACGACCGGTGGCGTGATCTCCACCACCGGCGTCGGCGGCCTGACGTTGGGCGGCGGCATCGGATACCTCGCCCGTAAGTACGGCCTGTCGTGCGACAACCTCATCGCCGCCGACGTCGTGACGGCCGACGGGCGTCTCCTCCGGGCCAGCGGGGACGAGCACGACGACCTCTTCTGGGCCCTGCGAGGAGGAGGCGGCAACTTCGGCGTCGTCACCTCGCTCGAGTTCCGTCTGCACCCCGTCGGCAACATCATCGGTGGGCCGATCTTCTTCGAGCTCGACGCCGCGGCCGACGTGATGGACTTCTACCGCCAGTACATCGCACAGGCACCCGAAGAGCTCGGCGCGTTCTTCATGTTCCAGATCGCCCCACCGCTGCCCTTCATTCCGGAGGAGCGGCACGGCGACACCCTGTGTGGGGTCGTGACGTGCTGGTCGGGCCCCGAGAGCGACGCCGCCGCAGTGCTCAAGCCTCTGCGCGACGCCGGCCCCGTGGTCGCCGAGCACGTCGGGCCGATGCCGTACCCGGCGCTCAACAGCGCGTTCGATGCGCTGCTGCCTCCCGGGCTCCAGCACTACTGGAAGGCGGACTTCGTGAAGGAGCTCACCGACGACGCGATCGCCGCTCACGTCGAGCACGGGTCGCAGGTCCCCGTCGTCAACTCGACGGTGCACCTGTACCCGATCGACGGAGCGGTGCAGCGCGTGCGTCCCGACGAGACAGCGTTCGCGTACCGCGACGTGAGCTTTGCCTGCGTCATCGCGGGCATGTGGCCCGACCCGGCCGACAATGCAGCCAACACGAAGTGGGTGCGCGACTACTGGTCCGCCATCCATCCCTACTCGGGAACCGACGGCGGGTATGTGAACTTCATGGGAGACGACGACCAGGACCGTGTCGAGGCGAACTACGCCGGGAACTTCGAGCGTCTCTCGAAGATCAAGGCGACGTACGACCCCGGCAACCTGTTCCACCTGAACCAGAACATCGAGCCCGCTCGCTAGGGGCTAGCGAAGGTCGGCGCAGGAGCGCTCGTCTGGGAGGAGTGGCCGGAACGCCACGCTGTATGTGGCTCGGGCCGACTCCCAGGCGTCGCCTTCGCGTGCGGTGCGTGCGGCCTCGAGGACCGTTGCGAGATTCACGCCCTCGTACACCGTGCACTCCGTCCCGCTGAGGTCGCCGAGCGGCCACGCGTGGGTTGCGCCGTCGGTCGTGTCGGACGGCTGGACGAGCGCGGCCACCGCCGTCGGCTCGTAGCGGCGGGTGCTGCCGGGTACGACGTCGCCACCGAGCGCGCCCGGATCACCGGCCCGCGCGATGAACCGCTGCAGACGGCGGCGGTTCTCGCTCTGCGCGGGTGTCACGCCGCTGACCCGGCCCGTGAAGCCCAGCGCGTAGACGGATACGCGGTGCGTCGCTCCGTCGGCGCGCACGGTCACCGTTGTTGTCGCCTGGTCGGTGACGCCCGGGTCACCGTAATCGGGCGACGGGTCGTCGAGCACGCCGGCGAGGCGCGCCTCCTGCAGGATGCGCCGGAGCGCGTCGCCGGTCACGCGGACCTCCTGGAGGTTAGGGAGCGCGGCGCCCGGGGTCTCGAGCGTGGTCGGCCCGACCGTGACCACGCGCCCGTCGCCGAACACGCTGAGCTGCGGCAGGTGCGCGCGTTGACGCGACTCGGCCGTGAACCCGCCGCTGGTCACCACGCGCACGACGGCGTCGCCTGCGCCCGTGGGCGGATTGGGATCTGCGCGCCCACTCGTCGAGCTCCCGCCGCACGCCGCGAGCAAGAGCGTGACCGCCGCCAGGAAGACGAGCCGCCTCATACCCGGTGAGACGGATCCGCAGCCTCTCCGGTTCCCGCCTCGGCGGGGGTCGAGCCGGCCCCGTTGCGCTTGCGGTGCCAGCGGATGCCGCCCTCGATGGCGGCGAGGAGCGTGTCGTTGTCACGCGACAGGCGCTTGTGGATCCAGCGCTCGAGCCCGAGGCGTCGCATCCACGGATTGAACGTCTCGTACCGCTCGGTGAAGTGGATGCGGGTGCGGCCGTCGCCGAGGTCCTCGAGGCGGGTGAAGCCCTCGGCCCGCGACCACAGCGGCTTGCCCACGGCGTCGTAGCGCCACGACTCGTACGGCTTCACCTCGGTGAGCCACTCCCACGACACGCCCACACCGCCCGACAGGAGCACGCGCGGGACGGGGAACGTGCAGTGGCGCACGAGACCGTTCCCCGCCTCGTCGCCGGGGTGCAGGATGTCGATGCTCCCGATCTTGTTCTTGGGGCGGTCGCTGCCGCGGTACCAGAAGACCTCCCACACCTCCCGCGGCGACGCGTCCACGTCGATCGAGAACGAATGCTCCTGCATGCGGCGCAGGGTACCGTCGGGCGGCGACGGCGGCTTTGCCGACCGTCGCCGCAGAGCCGGAGCTTGCGACGGCGCAGAGGAGTATCTGATGCCCGGTGAGATGGACGTGGCCGACTCCGTCCTCGACCTCATCGGCAACACGCCGCTCGTACGGCTCGGGCGCGTCGGCCGCGGCCTCACGTGCGACCTCCTCGCCAAGATGGAGACCACGAACCCGGGTGGCTCGG
Organism: Actinomycetota bacterium; assembly: GCA_046726115.1. Lineage (GTDB taxonomy): Bacteria > Actinomycetota > Acidimicrobiia > IMCC26256 > JACDBD01 > JALZAA01. The sequence continues at coordinate 4,473 of JBKOZX010000254.1, forward strand.
TGAAGGACCGCCCCGCGGTGGCGATGGTCGACGCCGCCGAGCGCGATGGCCTGCTGAAGCCGGGGGGCACGATCGTCGAGCCCACGTCCGGCAACACCGGCGTCGGGCTCGCGATCGTCGCCGCCCAGCGCGACTACCGCTGCATCTTCGTGATGAGCGACAAGATGAGCGAGGAGAAGGTCGCGCTGCTGCGCGCGTACGGCGCCGAAGTGGTCGTGTGCCCGACGGCGGTACCGCCCGAGCATCCTGACTCGTACTACTCGACCGCCGAGCGGCTCGTGCGCGAGACGCCCGACTCGTTCCGGCCCGACCAGTACTCGAACCCGGCCAACCCGGCCGAGCACGAGCGCTCGACCGGTCCGGAGGTGTGGCGGCAGACGACCGGCCGCGTCACGCACTTCGTCGCCGGCATCGGCACCGGCGGGAGCATCACCGGCGTCGGGCGCTACCTCAAGGCGCAGAACCCCGACGTGCAGATCATCGGCGCCGACCCGGAAGGCTCGGTGTACTCCGGCGGCGCGGGTCGGCCCTATCTCGTCGAGGGCGTGGGCGAGGACTTCTGGCCGTCGACGTACGACCCGGGCGTGGTCGACCGGGTGGTGCGGGTGAGCGACGCCGAGTCGTTCGCGATGGCGCGGCGCGTCACCGGCGAGGAGGGTTTGCTGATCGGCGGATCGTGCGGCACCGCGGTGCACGCCGCGCTCGTCGTCGCGCAGGAGCTCGGGCCCGACGCGGTCGTCGTCGTGCTGGTTCCCGACTCGGGCCGCAACTACCTCTCGAAGATCTTCGACGAGCAGTGGATGCTCGACTTCGGGTTCGTGCGCGGAAGTGCGGGACCGTGCGCAGGTGACGTGCTCGGCGCCAAGGAGAAGGACAGCCGGATCCCCGACCTCGTGTTGATCACGCCGGAGGAGCCGGCGCGGCGGGCCATCGGCACGATGCGTGACCTCGGCGTCTCGCAGGTGATCGTGAGCGTCACCACGGACCAGCCGCTGGCGGCCAAGGAGGTGAGCGGCGTCGTCAACGAGCTCGAGCTCATGGACCGCGCCTTCGGCGACGCGTCGGTGCTCGACCGGCCGGTGAAGGAGGTCATGAGCCCGAACATGCCGATGGTCGGGGTCGGTGAGCCGGTCTCCAGGCTCGTCGGCCAGCTCGACCGGGCGCCGTCGGTGCTCGTCCTCGAGGGCGGCCACCCGGTCGGCGTGCTGACCCGCTCCGACGTCCTGTCGTTCCTCGCCTCGCGCTCGCCCGGATGAGCCGCCCCCAACGACGACGGTTTTGGCGTCGCTCGACCGGACATATGGCGGAGCAGCGACGCCGAAATCCCGCCGGCGACGAGTTCGAGACGCGCGCAGTCCACGCGGGCCAGGAACCCGATCCGGCGACCGGCGCGGTCGTGCCGCCGATCTCGCTAGCGTCGACGTTCCTCCAGGACGCCGTGGGGGAGCACCGCGGCTACGAGTACGCGCGCTCGGCGAACCCGACCCGGGCCGCGCTCGAGGCGTGCATCGCCGACCTCGAGGACGCGGCGCACGGGCTCGCGTTCGCCAGCGGCATGGCCGCCGAGGACGCCGTGCTGCGCGCCGTGCTGCGACCCGGCGACCACATCATCATTCCCGCCGACGCGTACGGCGGTACATACCGGCTCGGCGCGCAGATCTACGAGCCGGCCGGCATCAGCTGGTCGGCCGTCGACCTCGGGGACCACGCCGCACTCGCGGGCGCGTGGCGCGACGAGACGAAGGTCCTCTGGGTCGAGACGCCGACGAACCCGCTGCTCTCAGTGGTCGACATCGCAGCGGCTGCCAGTTTCGCCCACGAGCGCGGCGCCCTCGTCGTCGTCGACAACACCTTCGCCACGCCTTACCTCCAGCTCCCGTTGCGGCTCGGCGCCGACATCGTCGTGCACTCGAGCACCAAGTATCTGGGCGGGCACTCGGACGTCGTCGGCGGGCTGGTGGCGGTGGGTGACGACTCGCTCGCCGAGCAGATGGCGTTCGTGCAGAACGCGGCGGGCGCGGTGCCGGGGCCGTTCGACTGCTACCTCGTGCTGCGGGGCGTGAAGACCCTCGCCGTCCGCATGGACCGGCACTGCGCGAACGCACGCGCCGTGGTGGCTCTGCTCGCCGAACACCCGGCCGTCGCGCGCGTGTTGTACCCCGGCCTGCCCAGCCATCCGGGCCACGACGTCGCCCGCCGGCAGATGCACGACTTCGGCGGCATGGTGTCCTTCACGGTGGCGGCCGGCGAGGAGGCGGCGCTCAAGCTCGTCGCATCCACGCGGCTGTTCGCGCTGGCCGAGTCGCTCGGCGCGGACGAGTCGCTCATCGAGCACCCGGCGCGCATGACGCACGCGTCGGCGGAAGGCTCGCCGCTCGCCGTCGACCCGTCGCTGGTGCGGCTGTCGGTCGGCATCGAGAGTGCTGAGGACCTCGTCGATGACCTGCGTCAGGCGCTTGACGCCGTGGGGTGAGCGGTACTCATACTGGCGGCCCACCATCGAATCAATGAGAGAAGGCAGGAATGGCAGGTTTCGTCCAGATCATCCAGTACAAGACGTCGAAGTTCGGCGACATGATGAAGGTGGCCGACAAGTTCCGTGAGCAGACCGCCGGTCGGCGCACGGTGGCGCGGGTCATGGTCTGCAGGGACCGCGACAACGCCAACACCTACATGTCGATCGTCGAGTTCCCGTCCTACGACGACGCCATGAAGAACAACGACCTGCCGGAGACCGCCGCGTTGGCGCAAGAGATGCAGAAGCTCGCCGACGGGCCGCCGACCTTCTACAACCTCGACCTCGAGCGGGTCGACGAAGACTGAGGGATTCTCGCGGCGGCGACGGCGACAGGAGATAGATCGTGACGCTCCACGAGTACGTCCTGTTCGACCCGTTGTTCTCGGACGCCGACGCCGAGGGCATGGTCGATCTCTGCGAGCGGTTCGGCCGCTACGGCATGTACTCGGCGGAAAACGACGGCGGGCCCGAAATCGGCGAGGGCCTCACCCAGCGGCACGACGCCGTCCTGAACTACCTACGTGCAGGCGGGATGCACGGCCGCGGCGGCGGCGGCTTTGCCGACCGCCGCAGCAAAGCCGGAGCTCGCGACGGCGAGAAGGATGAACGCGAGCCGATCCCCGTGCTCGCCGCCCGCACGAACTACTTCCGCGAGGAGTACGCGTACGGGACACGAGGCCTGATCGAGGGGATCGACCCCTTCCTCTTCCACGACGGATTCGTCGAGGCCGCCCAGCACATCCACGGCCGCCGCGTGATCGAGCCCGCGATCGTGTTCGCCAACCTCATGGTCCCGGGCCAGGAGCTGGCGTTGCACACCGACGTGCCCGAGTTCCGCGGCGTCAACCGCAAGAACCATCCCCAGTGGCTGCTCGTCGCCATGCGCCATTCGGGCCTGTTCGAGGACTGGCGCATGCCGATCGCCACCGGCGTCGCCTGGTTCCACGACTGCGACGGCGGCGAGTTCGCGTTCTACCCCGATGGCGCCGAGGGCGCGCCCGTGTACCACAAGGTCGCGTACAACACCGCGCTGCTCGTCGACACCGACAGCGTGTTCCACGGCGTCGACCGCGTCGCCCCCTCCGAGGCGACCGAACTCCCGGCGCTCAAGCCCGGGATGCAGCTGACGTTCGAGGGCGACCGCCGGTGGTCGGTACGCGACGGTGACCAGGTCGTCGCCGAGTACCCGTGGGACGAGCTCCGGTTCTCGATCTCGTGGAAGGCGTACTGCTTCACCGACGAGGCCGAGCGCGACGCGTGGCGCACGCACACCGACGACCTGTCGCTCGAGGAGACGCTCGCCACACTGACCCAGGACCTGCGCGCCAGAGGCCGCATCGAGGGCGACGTGCCGTCGTCGCGCGAGCTCGCGCTCATGATCATCGACGAGTACATCCGCTTCCCCCCACCAGTGGCCGCGTAACGCCTGTCCGCTCGGGGGCGCGTATGCCGCCTCGCAAGTCCGAGTATCAGCAGAGCATGCTCGAGTCCCCGGTGCTGCCGGAGGTGCTCAGCGCGGGCGGACAGTCGCTCGACGACCTGCGAACCGAAGCCGCCACGTGCGAAGCGTGCGACCTCTCCAAGCTCGGCACGCAGACCGTGTTCGGCGAGGGCCCGAAGCGCGCCGACCTGATGCTGATGGGCGAGCAGCCCGGCGACCAGGAGGACCGCACCGGGCGCCCGTTCGTCGGCCCTGCCGGCAAGATCCTGGACCGGGCGCTCGGCGAAGCAGGCATCCCGCGCGACCGCGTCTACGTCACGAACGCGGTCAAGCACTTCAAATGGAAGCCGCAAGGGAAGGTGCGGCTGCACCAGAAGCCGAACGCCAAGGAGATCGCGGCGTGCCGCATCTGGTGGACCCAGGAGCTCGCGGTCGTGAAGCCCAAGGTGCTGTGCTGCCTCGGCGCCACCGCGGCGCAAGCGGTGTTCGGCTCGAAGTTCCGCGTCACGAGGCAACGGGGCGAGTTCATCGAGCTCGCCCCCGGCGTGCAGGGAACGGCGACCATCCACCCGTCGGCGATCCTGCGCGCCGACGAGGAGCGCCGACAGGTCGAGTTCGACGACCTCGTGGACGACCTCCGCGCCGTCGCGGAACGCCTTTCCTGATGCGTGCGCTGGGGGCCTATGTGTCCCCCTACGCAAGCACCGTCAGACGCGTTGCCCCAGCAGCTTGCGGTTCTTGAACTGCGCCTTGAGGTAGTCGCGGTTCAGGAGGGCGATGAAGTCGATGCTGATCTCCTTGGGGCACGCCGCCTCGCACTCGCCGTGGTTCGTGCAGCTGCCGAACAGGTCCTCCATCGTCTCTACCATCCCGGCGATGCGCTGGTAGCGCTCCGGCTGCCCCTGGGGGAGCAGGCCGAGGTGCGCGACCTTGGCCGCGGTGAAGAGCTGCGCGGCGCTGTTCGGGCACGCCGCCACGCACGCGCCGCAACCGATGCACGCAGCGGCGTCCATCGACGAGTCCGCCGCCTCCTTCGGCACGAGCATGAGGTTCGCGTCGGGCGCGCTGCCTGTCGGCGCCGTGATATAGCCGCCCGCCTCGACGATGCGGTCGAGGGAGCTGCGGTCGACGACGAGGTCCCGGATGATCGGGAACGCCGCCGCCCGCCACGGCTCGACGGTGATCGAGTCGCCGTCGCGGAACTTCCGCATGTGCAGCTGGCACGTTGCGGTGCCCTTTTCGGGACCGTGGGCGCGTCCGTTGATCATCATGGCGCACGAGCCGCAGATGCCCTCGCGGCAGTCGTGGTCGAATGCGACGGGCTCCACGCCGTCGGCGATGAGCCGCTCGTTGAGGACGTCGAACAGCTCGAGGAACGACATGTCAGGGCTCACGTCGTCGACGTCGTACCCCTCGAAGTGCCCCCCGTCGTTCGGCCCGACTTGGCGCCACACGCGCAGGTGGATCCGCATCGCCGTCGCCATTACTTGTAGCTCCGTTGCGCGAGCTCGACGGCCTCGAACCCGAGCTCCTCGCGGTGCAGGGTCGGCTTCTCGTCCACGCCGGTGAACTCCCACGCCGCCACGTACGAGAAGTTGTCGTCGTCGCGCAGTGCCTCGCTGTCCTCGGTCTGGTGCTCGACCCGGAAGTGGCCACCGCAGCTCTCCTCACGGTGCAGCGCGTCGAGGCACATGAGCTCGGCGAACTCGAGGAAGTCCGCCACCCGACCTGCCTTCTCGAGCGACTGGTTGAAGGTCTCGTTCTCGCCCAGCACCCGCACGTCGGCGTGGAACTCGGCCCGCAGGGGCGGGATCTCACCCAGCGCCTTCTTCAGGCTGTCGGCGCTGCGCTCCATCCCGCAGTTCTCCCACAGCACCTTGCCCAGCTCGCGGTGGAACCAGTCGACGGACCGGCTGCCGTTCACCGCCAGCAGCGTCCGCACCCGCTCGTCGACTTCGCGCTCGACGCTCGCGAACGCGGGGTCGGTGATCGGGACGGGCGGGTCCCCGAGCAGTCCGGCGAGGTAGTCGCTGATCGTGTTGGGCAACACGAAATAGCCGTCCGCCAGCCCCTGCATCAACGCGCTGGCGCCGAGCCGGTTGGCGCCGTGGTCGGAGAAGTTCGCCTCACCCAGCACGTAGAGGCCGGGGACGTTGCTCATCAGGTTGTAGTCCACCCAGAGCCCGCCCATCGTGTAGTGCACGGCGGGGTAGATGCGCATGGGCACGACGTACGGGTCCTCGCCCGTGATGCGGTCGTACATCTGGAAGAGGTTGCCGTAGCGCTCTTCGATCGCATCGGTGCCCAGCCGCTGCATGGCCTCCGAGAAGTCGAGGTAGACGCCGTTCTTCAACGGGCCGACGCCGCGCCCCGAGTCCACGTCGCGCTTGGCCGCACGCGACGCGACGTCGCGCGGCACGAGGTTCCCGAACGCGGGGTACCGGCGCTCGAGGAAGTAGTCGCGCTCGCTCTCGGGGATGCGGTCGGGCGGCCGCGGGTCGTCCATCTGCTTCGGCACCCAGATGCGGCCGTCGTTGCGCAACGACTCGCTCATCAGCGTGAGCTTCGACTGGAACTCGTCGCTCGCCGGGATGCACGTCGGGTGGATCTGCGTGAAGCACGGGTTCGCCATCAGCGCGCCCCGGCGGTGCGCACGCCAGATGGCGGTCACGTTGCTGTTCTTGGCGTTGGTCGACAGATAGAAGGCGTTGCCGTACCCGCCGGTCGCGAGCACGACGGCGTGCGCGGAGTGCGAATGCACCTCGCCGGTCACGAGGTCGCGGGTCACGATGCCGACGGCGCGCCCGTCCTTGAGGACGACGTCGAGCATCTCCGCACGCGGAAACAGCTCGACGGTACCGGCGTGCACCTGGCGGGCGAGAGCCTGGTAGGCGCCGAGCAGAAGCTGCTGGCCGGTCTGGCCGCGGGCGTAGAACGTGCGCGACACCTGCGCGCCGCCGAACGACCGGGTGTCGAGCAGGCCGCCGTACTCGCGGGCGAACGGCACGCCCTGGGCGACGCACTGGTCGATGATCTCGACGCTGATCTGGGCGAGCCGGTACACGTTGGCTTCCCGGGACCGGTAGTCGCCACCCTTGATCGTGTCGTAGAACAGGCGCTCGATGCTGTCGCCGTCGTTCTTGTAGTTCTTCGCCGCGTTGATCCCGCCCTGGGCCGCAATGCTGTGCGCGCGCCGAGGCGAATCGTGGAACGTGAACACCTTGACCCGGTAGCCGAGCTCGCCCAGCGTGGCCGCCGCCGCTCCGCCGGCCAGGCCCGTCCCGACCACGATGACGTCGAACCGGCGACGGTTAGCCGGCGCGACCAGCTTCTCGTGCAAGCGGTGGTTGTCCCACTTGTCGGCGATGGGCCCCTCGGGGATCTTGGCGTCGAGCTCACCGAACACGCTGCACCTCCACGCGCTCAGCTGACCCAGCCGGCCTGCACGGCGATGGGCACGCTGATGTAGCCGCCTGTCACCACGACGGCGAAGCCGACGGCGAAGTAGCGGCGCCACACGTTGAACCGGGGGTTGTTCCAGCCGACGCTCTGGAACAGGCTCCAGCCGCCGTGGAACAGGTGGATGCCGAGCGCGATGCAAGCGGCGATGTACGCCAGCGCGACCGGCACCCGCTGGAAGCTGGCGATCGTGTTCCGGTACACCTCACCCCGCACGTAGCCGGGGTTGGCTGCGCCCCAGGTGAGGTCGAGGATGTGGAACACGAGGAACAGGGCGACGATGATCCCCGTCCACCGCATCGTGCGCGACGCGAAGTTTGCCGCCACGTAATCGCGACGCGACTGGTAGCGCTGCGGACGGGCGCGCCGGTTCACCATGGTGAGCGCGTACGCGGCGTGGATGTGGAGGACCAGGGCGACGATGATCGTTACCCGGAGCAGCCACAGCGCCATGGAGCGCGGGAATGGCGGGTCGAGGAGGTTGCGCAGCCACTCGCCGTAGCTGTCGATCTGGCGGGCGCCCTCGAACACGTGGAGGTTCCCGACCATGTGGGCGAACACGTAGCCCATCAGCACGATGCCGCTGACGGCCATCACCCACTTCTTGCCGATGTCCGACCGGTAGAACTGGACGAAGAAGGGCAGCCGCCGCTTCCTCGCCGGCGCCGGCGGCGGAGCCGTGGACCCGAACTCCTCGGCCAGCTCGTCGGCGTCGTCGGCGCCCGCCTGCTCGTCGGCGGTGGAGACCTCTTCTTCCGTGCGGGCCACGGGTTCGACGCTAGCCCCGGGCTTCCTGCCGGACCGAAGCGAGCAAGGCGGCGTCGTAGCGGTTCTCGACCCGCCCCAATGACGGGTGTTCGAGGGCCACCGACGCCTCTCGCACGCCGTCGAGGTCGACGCGCCCGACGAAGGTGACGGCGTCGGCGTCGATCCCGCCCGTGAAGCGACCAAGTAGGTCGCTCTCGCCGGTCACCTCGATCACCGCGTCGTCGAGGACGTCACCTCGTTCATTCGCGACGTGGACGAGGCCCTTGCGCGGCTCGAGCATGGGCAGGACCGCGCGGCACGCGTCGCGCAGCGCGGCGTACCCACGTTTCGGCGCCCGTTCGTGGTCGAGCACCGACCACGTGACGGCGGGATGTCCGTCGGCGAAGCAGAAGTGGCAGAACCCGCCCGTCGGCGCGTACTTGAGGCGGCGCAAGTCCTCGACCTGGAGCTGCACGAGCGCGGCCTGATACGCCTGCGTCGCGGCGCGCCACTCGTCGAACGTCTCGTAGTCGTCGGGCGGGACCAGTCGGTCGAACACCAGCTTCTGGCACGCGTGGTGCTCGAACAGCCGCTCCCAGTCGAGCTTGGGCCACTGCTCGGGTTCCATGAACCCGGCGGATTCAGGGACGGCCTGCGCGCCGAACTCGGTAACGAACCGGGCGAGGCGCGGCACGGCTCGCAGCGCGGACGCGAGACCGTCGAGCGTCCCGTGGTACCAACCGAAGTAGAAGTGGCTGTCGGTACCAGGACTGCCGAGGCTCGGCAGCACGCCCGAGTGCGGGTCGACGGCCCGGCTCGAATCGGCGCGGTGCAGGGCCCGCGTGATGGAGCGGTCGAGCACGTTCTTGTTCCAAGTCGGCAGGAGCATCGATCCGCCGAGGCGCATCTTGGCGCGCGTGGCGAGCGGCTTCCCGGGCGCGATGTCGACCGCCAACGGCTCGTTGTGGGCACACCACAGGACGATGCTCGGGTGATGACCGAGCTCGTCGACCATCGTCCGGGCTTGGCGCACCGCGGGCTTGCGCACACCGCGCGCGTAGCCCCATTGGAGCGGGAAGTCCTGCCACAGCAGCAGCCCGGCGGCGTCGGCGGCGTCGTAGAGCTCGGGCCGCGACACGTGCGCGTGCAGGCGCAGCAGGTCGAGGTTCGCGTCGAGCGCGAGCTGCACATCGCGCGCCAGCTCGTCGGGCGTCGCCTCGCCGAGCTGCATGCGCGACGGACCTTGGTTCGATCCCATCACGAACAGCCGCTCCCCGTTCACCCGCAGCTGCCACCGGCGCCACTGGATCTCACGGAACGCGGTGCGCAGCGTGCGCCGGTCGCTCGGCTCGCCGGCGACCTCGACGACCACGTCGACGTCGCACCGCGGCTGGTCACCGAGGCGGCGTGGCCACCAGCGCGGCGGATGATCGACGTCGAGTGTCCACGTGAGGTGGTTGTCGCCGCCGGCGAGTGTGATCTCGCGGGGCGCCTCGAGGAGCGTTTCCCCGTCGGGCCCGGTGACCCGGGCGACGAGCCGCGCCGGGCGCGGCGCGGGCCCGCCCTCGCCGCCGCCGTTCGCGGCGTCGAGCGTGAGGTCGAGCAGCAGGCGGCCGCGCTCCTCGCTGGCCTCGGTGCACACGCAGCGGAGCCGCGCGATCCGAACGGGACCCGTCTCGACCACGCGTACCGGACGCCACAACCCGCCCGGGTTCCAGTCGGGGTCGAGGTTGTCCCAGTGGGAGAACACGCCGGTGATCAGGCGCTTGGCCGTGCGGTCCGACTGCCGGGGGCAGCCGACCTCCACTGCGAGCGCGTGCTCCTCGTTGCGCCGCAGCGCTCCGGTCACCTCGAGCGCGTGCGGGGAGAAGTAGCCCTCGGTGGCGCCGAGGTAGTCGGCGTCGATCCAAACGTCCCCGAAGTAGAAGACGCCGTCGAGGACCACGAAGGCGCGCCGATGGTCGTCGAGGCGGGAGCGGTCGAAGCGGCGCCGGTAGAGCACGGGCCCGTCCGTGAGCGTGAAGCCCTCCGAGGAGCGCCAGTGGCCCGGGACGGGGATCTCGGGCCACGCGCCGTCGTCGAAGGCGCGCTCGACGAAGCGTTGGTGCAGATCACCCTCGGCGACGTGAGCGCGCCACGTCCCCGAGAGGTCGGGGGCGCCCGGTTCCGGGATCAGCTGGTCTCGGCCGAGTCGGTGTGTTCGGCCGCGTCAGCCCCGGAGCCGCCCTGCTGGCGCTGGAGCTGTCTCTTATACACATCTGACGCTGCCGACGACCAGGCACCAGTGTAGTTGTCGGGGGGGGGGGGGGGTGTG